>NZ_JAYRTX010000041.1:0-27500 GCF_041919395.1 Albidovulum sp. | reverse complement strand
CAGGTGCGCCCCAACGACGTGACCAAATACCCCATCATCGAGGCGATGCTTGCGGTCCCGCGCGAGGCCTTCGTTCCCGCGGCGAGCCGCGAGGCAGCCTATGTCGGCGGCAACATCGAGATCGCGCCGGGCCGGGTCATGCTGGAGCCGCGCACGCTCGCCAAGATGCTCGACGCGCTCGACATCCAGCCCGGCGACCTCGTGCTCGACGTCGGCTGCGGCCTCGGCTACTCGGCCGCGGTGATCGCCCGGATGGCCGAGGCGGTCGTGGCGCTCGAGGAGGACGCGGACCTCGCCCGGGATGCGCAGGCGCGGCTTTCGTCCGAAGGCGCCGACAACGCCGCGGTGATCGAGGGCCCGCTTGCCCAGGGCGCGGCCAAGCACGGGCCCTACGACGTCATCGTGGTCGGAGGGGCGGCCGAGGCGGTGCCGCAGGCGCTTCTCGATCAACTGAAGGAAGGCGGCCGGATCGGATGCGTCTTCATGGAGGGCGCGCTCGGCACCTGCCGCATCGGGCACAGACTCGACGGGATCGTCGCCTGGCGCTTCGCCTTCAACGCCACCGCGCCCGTGCTGCCGGGCTTCGCGGCGCGGCGGGAATTTGCGCTCTGAGCGTGAAAGGTGGCGTCGACGCTGCGCGGCCACCGCAACCGGGACAGGGACTATTGACCATGAGACGCCATCCGCCCCGCCGCCTTTTTGCCGCCGCGCTCATTGCCGCGGGCCTGATCGCTGCGCTTCCCGCGCGGGCGGAGACGCTGGCCGATGCGCTGATCTCCGCCTACCGGAATTCCAACCTTCTCGAGCAGAACCGCGCCGTGCTCCGGGCCGCCGACGAGGATGTCGCGAGCGCCGTCTCCAACCTCAGGCCCGTCCTGCGATGGGTGGCGGAAGCCCAGCAGTTCGACACCCGCCAGCGGACGGGGCGCGACGCCTCGCTCGGCCTCCAGGCGCAGATGACGCTGCTCGACTTCGGCCGCAACCGCTTCGGCATCGACATCGCGCGCGAGATGGTGCTTGCCACCCGCGAGGCGCTGGTAGGGGTGGAGCAGAACGTGCTCCTGACCGCCGTGCAGGCCTATTTCGACGTGCGCAGCGCCGAGGAGAACGTGGCGATCAACCAGAACTCGGTGCGTGTCGTGGGCGAGTTCCTGCGCGCCACGCAGGACCAGTTCGACGTCGGTGAGGTCACCCGCACAGACGTGGCCCAGGCCGAGGCGCGGCTTGCCGCCACGCGCGCGTCGCTGGCCGTGGCCGAGGGGCAGCTCGCCGTCGCGCGGGAAGCCTACAGGGCCGCGACCGGCCGCTACCCCGGACAGCTTGCCGCGGCCCCGCGCGCGCCGGCGCTGCCGAAGACCGCGGCGGAGGCAACCGGCATCGCCCAGCGCCGCCATCCCGCGATCCTGCAGGCCCAGCACATGGCGAAGGTTGCCGATCTGGGGATATCCGCGGCAGCGGCCGAACGTTTGCCGGAACTCACCGGATCCGTCGCGGTCACCCACAATGACGGGACAGGCGACGACGCGGTCGCGTCGGTCGATCTCAGCCAGACGATCTATGCGGGGGGCAGGCTCTCGGCCGCGCACCGGAAGGCGATCGCGCAGCGCGATCAGGCGCGGGCCAGCCTGCTTCAGGCGAGCGTGTCGATCACGCAGGGCGTTGGCAATGCCTTCGCGGGGATCGAGGTCGCCGCCGCCCAGATCGCGGCGACGGACCGCCAGATCGAGGCCGCCTCCATCGCCTACGAGGGCGTGAAGGAGGAGGCGAAGCTCGGCGCGCGCACCACGCTCGACGTTCTTAACGCGGAGCAGGAACTGCTCGATGCCCGTGCCGCCCGCATCACCGCGCTAGCCGATCTTCAGATAGCGAACTATTCACTTCTTTCCGCTATGGGACTCCTGACGGCGGAGTATCTGAATCTTGGCATTCCGACATACGATCCGGAAGGCTACTACAACGCCGTGAAGAATGCGCCGGCGACCTCGGTCCAGGGCAAGAGCCTCGACCGTGTTCTGCAGGCCATCGGCAAGAACTGAGTGCGCGCGTCGGTTGTCGACCGCTTCGGCGCACCTTAGAGTGGGGCCCGAGCGGTTGAGGAATGCCCATGCCTGACCCCCTGACGAATCTCGAGATCCAGGACGTGCTGTCCTCGATCCGTCGGCTCGTGTCCGAAGACAACCGTCACCGCGCGGAACGCGACCGCGCCCGCCAGACGGATGCTGCCGCGCCGGCGGAGTCCGGCAAGCTCGTTCTGACCGAGGCGCTTCGCGTCGCGCCTGAAGGGGCGCCCGAACCCGATGCGCCCGCGCCGGGTGCTGCCGAAGCTGATGTGGCCATGCCCGACGCGGCCGGGCCGGCAGCGGGCGTGGCTGGGGGGGCAGACCTCCCCACCGGGCCGGAGGCCGAGGCGCCGGAGCCGCATTCCGGCGAGGCATTCCCCCTCGATGAAACGGTGACCGGCGACGCACGTTTCGCGGCAGACGATGCGCTGCCTGCGGTGGCCGAGGCCGAGGCGGCGGGTGACGACACCTGGGAGCAAGCCGAGGAGGACGCGTCGCTCGAAGGCACGATCGCGGAACTCGAGGCGGCCGTGGCGGGCTTCGGCGGCGAGTTCGAGCCCGACGGAAGCGAGGTCGCGCGAACCCAGGGGATCGACGCCGAGCTCGAGGAGGCTTTCGAGGAAAGCTTCGCGGTCGATCTGGCCGCCGAGGAGGAAGCAGCCGCGGAGTTGGCCGCGCTGTCGCAGCCGGTGACGGCCGGCGCCGCGGAGGCCGCGCCGGTCGCGGCGCCGCCGGCGGATGCTGTCGATGTAGTCGCCGGCGATGAACGGGCGGCGGAGATCGCCGCCGCGACGGGGGATGCGCATGACGGCGTAGCCGAAGCCGATGAGACTGCGGCGGAGTCCGCCTGGGCGCCGGACGATGCCGTCCCAGGCAGCGGTGACGACCGGGCGGCAAGCCTGGACCCCTTCGACCTTTCCGAGGTGGAGGACACGACCGCAACTCTCGTGATTCCGGCCTTCGTGCACAGCGGCCCGGTTCGGCCCGCTGTGGCGGCGGCTGCGACGGAGCCACCCCGGCCGGCCGGACCGCGGCGGCTCACCTTGACTGCAGCCCAAGCCGTGCCGGCCGACCAAGTGCCCTGGGGCCGCGGCGGTGCGCCCGCGACCTGGCCGGAGGACGAGACCGGGCCGGAGGACGAGACCGGGCCGGAGGACGAGATCGGGCCCGGCGATGCGCCGGGCCTCGCCTCGGCGCTGGCCGAGGAGACCGGAGAGGCCATCGCGCCGGCTGGCGACGAGGCCGAGCGTTCGATCTTTGACCCTGGCGACGAAGGTGTCATCGACATGGCCATGCTGCGCGATCTGGTGGCTGAGATCATCCGCGAGGAGCTTCAGGGCCCCCTGGGCGAGCGGATCACCCGCAACGTGCGGATGCTGGTCCGGCGCGAGATCAACCGGGCGCTCGAGGCGCGCGGGCTGGACTAGGGCGGAGAACCGGGGGCTGCGAAAAGGAAAACGCGCCCCTTCGGGCGCGTTCCTTCGGCAGCAAGGTGCTTTCGACCGCTCAGGCGGCTTCGGCCTCTTCCGCGGCGTGACGGCGCTCGCTTTCCTCGCGCGACAGCGCGACGGAGGTGCGGACGCCCTTCGAGACGAATTCCATCAGGCCCTTCACGACCCTTTCGTTCGGGTCGATCCCGGCGCAGGACAGAACCTCGCGGCCATCCCGCGAGCGAGCCCAACGGGCGATCTGCTCGGGCCCGTTGCCATACTTCTTGTCATCGGCAATCGCATCGTCGAGCGCCGCCAGAACGACCGCCGCGAAAAGCTTTCGCGACCGCTGGCCTTGCTCGTAGTTGAATGCGGTGCCGTCAACGAAATCGCGCATTTCCTAGTCCGTTCTTATTGCTCTTGCGTTTACCGGCGTTCCGCTGTCTATGGCCTTTCGCCCCCGATTCGGTATTCCCTCTGACGAATGACTGTCATGCAGCAGGCGCATGGCTTACCTTGGGGAAACACCGTATCTAGTCGGATTGCCAGAAACGGGCCCGGCATATATAGGTGCCGCGCGATCATTATCAACCTTTTGTCAAGGTTCTCTTCCATGGCCAAGATCAACGGCAACGAAATCCGTCCCGGGAGCATCCTGGATCATGACGGCGGCCTCTGGGCGGCGGTGAAGGTGAACCACGTGAAGCCCGGCAAGGGCGGCGCCTTCGCCCAGGTGGAGATGAAGAACCTCCGTGACGGGCGCAAGCTCAACGAACGCTTCCGCTCGGAAGACAAGGTGGAGGAGGTGCGGCTGGAGAACAAGGACCAGCAGTTCCTCTACGAGACCGACGGCCGGCTGGTGTTCATGGACGCCGAGACCTTCGAGCAGATCGAACTGGACGCCGAACTTCTCGGTGACCGCCGGCCCTTCCTGCAGGACGGGATGACCGCGACGGTTCAGTACTACGGCGAGGAGGCGCTGTCGCTCTCCATTCCGCAGAAGGTCACCTGCACCATCAGCGAGACCGAGCCGGTGGTGAAGGGCCAGACGGCCGCCAACAGCTTCAAGCCCGCGATCCTCGACAACGGCGTGCGCATCATGGTGCCGCCCTTCATCGGCGAGGGCGAGGCGATCATCGTCAACACCGATTCCATGGAATATTCCGAGCGCGCCTAAGCGCTCAAAGCATCCGGATGCGGGCCTCGCCCGCCCGCATCTCGCCGCCGGCGCGGTCGAAACGGAGGAAGGCGATTCCCTTTCCGTGCGCCTGCGTGAAGAGCGTCCCCGCGGGGCGGCCTTCCGACAGGATCTCCGCCCCGATGGGTGCTTCGCCTTCGACGGCGACGGTGACGAGACCCTTCCTGAGTTCGGTCTTGTGCTTCATCCGCGCCGTCACTTCCTGCCCGACATAGCAGCCCTTGCGGAAATCGACGCCGTTGAGCCGCTCGAACCCCGCCTCCAGGATGTAACTCTCCTCGGGGATGAGCTCGACCCCCGTCTCGGGGATGCAGTGCTCCACCCGGATCGCGTCCCAGTCGATCGCGGGCGCGCCCCCCGGTTCGGCCGCGTAGAGCCGCCAGCCGAGGGCCGGGTGGCGCGGATCGGCAAAGCCGCCCTCGGGCACGGGACCGCGGCCGCGGGACACCCGGAAGGGCGAGGGCACGATTCGCACATCGGCGCGCAAGCGGTACATCGCGAGGCGGCGCAGAAGTCCTTCGGCAAGGCCCGCCTGCACGTCGAGGAGGATCGCGTCACCGGCCGGCACGAGGAAGAAATCCGCCAGATACTTGCCCTGCGGCGACAGCATCGCGGCATAGACGATCCCTCCCTGCACCCGGCCGAGGTCGTTGGTGACGAGGCCCTGCAGAAAGCTCTCGCGGTCCTTGCCGGTGATCTCGAAGACCTTGCGGTCGGCGGCGGCTTCGCCGGGTGTGGGCATGGCATCGGTCCTGTCGCGTTCAGTCGGAAAACTGCAGCCGGCAGAGCCCCGCGTAAAGCCCCCCCTTTGCCAGCAGCGTCTCGTGCGTGCCGTCCTCGACCACGCGGCCCCTGTCCATAACGACGATCCTGTCGGCATTGCGCACCGTGGCGAGCCGATGGGCGATGACAAGTGTTGTTCGGCCCTGCGAGAGGCGCTCCAGCGCCGCCTGCACGACCGTCTCGCTTTGCGCGTCGAGCGCCGAGGTCGCCTCGTCCATGAGAAGCACGGGCGCGTCGCGCAGGAGCGCGCGGGCGATGGCAACGCGCTGGCGCTGCCCGCCCGAAAGGCCGGAGCCGCGCGGACCCGCGGGCGTGTCGAGACCGAGCGGCAGGCCCTCGGCAAAGGCACTGACATGGGCCGCGTCAAGCGCGGCGCGCAGCACGTCTTCGGGCACGCCCGCGCGGCCGACGAGGACGTTCTCGCGGATCGTCTCGTCGAAGAGAGTGGCGTCCTGTGCCACCACCGAGAAATGATCCCGCAGCGTGGCGAGGTCGAGCGTCGCGATGTCCACCCCGCCGAGCGTGATGCGCCCCGAGTTGGGATCCACCATGCGGGTGAGGAGGTTGAAGACCGTCGATTTCCCCGCGCCGGAGGGACCGACGATTGCGGTGGTCCGCCCGGGTTCGGCTGTGAAGGTAAGCCCGTTCAGAACCCGATGGTCGCCATAGGACAGATGCACGTCTTCAAAGGCGATGCCCGTCGTTTCGGGGGGGCGGCCGGGGGCGGCCACGGCCTTGACGGTGGGCGCCGTGTCGAAGAGGCGGTAGAGCCGTTCGAGGCTCGCCGCCGCCGTCTGCCAGGCGCCTGCCATGTCGCCAAGCCGGCGCAGCGGCTGAAAGGCAAGCGACATGGCGGTGAAGAAGGACATGAACTCGCCGACCGTGCGCTCGCCCGCCGTGACCTCCGGTCCGGCAAGGAGGAGGACGCCGAAGAACCCCAGCCCGGTCACGATGTCGATGAGGGCTGGCACGAGCGCGCGGATGGCGGCGGTCTTCGTCTCGGCCCGGACGATGGCCTGCGTGATCGCACGGAAGCGCGACAGCTGGTAGCTTTCCATCCGGTTCAGCTTCACCGCGCCGATGCCGTGGAATATCTCGTCGAGCCGCGTCGCCCGCCGTGCGGCCTCGGTCCGGACGTAGCCGGTCTTGCGGCGGATGTAGCGCTGGACGGCAACCGTCGGCAGGATGAGAAGAGGTGCCGCGACAAGGGCCGTCAGCGTCCAGCGGACGTCGATGGAGAGCGCGACGACAAAGAGCGAGACCAGTGCGATCAGGTCGCGCCCGACCCCGGTGATGAGAAGCGACCAGACCCCTTGCACGGCGGCGGTGTCGCCCTGCACCCGCTCGATCAACGCGCCCGGCGGGTTCGTCTGGTAGAACGGTCCGTCGAGCGTCAGGAGATGGCCGAGAAGATCCACCTGGATCGCCGTGGCCGAGCGCAGACCGACGCGCACGAGAAGCGCGCGGTTGATGATCAGCGTCAGCGCCCGGACGAGGAAGAGCGAGAAGATCGCGCCCCCCACCCACCAGATCGCCGCCCCGTCGCCGGCGACGAAGACGCGGTCGAACAAGGGCTTCAGCATCCAGGAGAGTGCGCCGAGGGTGGAGCCCTCGATCACCATGAAGAACGCTGCCAGTGCCATGGTCCACTTGTGCGCCGACAAATAGTCGCGCCAGAGCCGGGCGAGGAGCCGGCGGGAACCGTAGGTCTCTGCGGTGGGGGCGGCGCCTTCTGGGGGCACGGGGCGACGGGCCTTCGGCTTGCGCGGCGGGGCCGCAGGTCGGGCCGATCTAGCCCGAAAGCCTCGACGGAGGCAAGGCAAGGCGACATGGCGGGGGGCGTTGACCTTCCGCGGCCCGCCGCCTACGCCTTGGCGACCTGACGGAGGAGCCCATGAGTCTCGGACACGGTCGCCCCTATCTCGCCATTCCCGGCCCCTCGGTCATGCCGGACCGTGTTCTGGCCGCCATGCACCGCGCCGCGCCCAACATCTACGCCGGGCCGCTCCATGAGACCACGGCGCGGATCGTGGCGGACCTCAGGCGCGTGGCGCGGACCACGGCCCATGTGGCGATCTACATCGCGAACGGCCACGGCGCCTGGGAGGCGGCGAACGCCAACCTCTTCTCGCGCGGCGACCGCGCGCTCTGCGCGATCACCGGACGTTTCGGCGAGGGCTGGGCGGCGTCGGTGGCGCGGATGGGCGTCCGGGTGGACCGCATCGACTTCGGCCGCGTCGCCCCCGCAGATCCGGGGCGGATCGCCGAGGCGCTGGAGGCGGACCGGGGACACGAGATCGGCTGCGTTCTCGTGACCCATGTCGACACGGCGACGTCCGTTCGCAACGACATCGCCGCGATCCGGGCGGCAATGGACGCGACGGGCCATCCGGCGCTGCTCGCTGTCGATGCCATCGCCTCGCTCGGCTGTGACCCCCTGCATATGGACGAATGGGGCGTCGATGTGCTGGTTTCCGCCAGCCAGAAAGGACTGATGACCCCGCCTGGCCTCGGCTTCGTCTGGTTTTCCGACAAGGCGCTGCGGGCCTGCGGGGGATCCGACCTAAGGACGCCCTACTGGGACTGGACGCCGCGTGCCAACCCGGTCGAGTACTGGCAGCATTTCTGCGGCACCGCGCCCACGCACCACCTCTTCGGCCTTGCCGAGGCTCTGACGATGCTTCTGGACGAAGATGGGCTGGAGGCCGCCTGGGCACGTCACGAACGGCTCGCGGGTGCGGTCTGGGCCGCATTCGACGCCTGGGGCCGGGCAGGAGACATTGCGCTCAACGTCCCCGATCCCGGTCATCGCGGCCGGTCGGTCACGGCCGCGCGGATCGGCGGCGGCGGGGCCGGGCGGCTGCGCGCCTGGTGCGAGGAGGAGGCGGGCGTGACCCTGGGCATCGGTCTTGGCATGGCCGATCCGGGCAGTCCGGCCTACGAGGACTTCCTGCGCGTCGCCCATATGGGCCATGTGAACGCGCACATGACCCTTGGTGTCCTGTCGGTCATGGAGGCCGGGATGCGGGCGCTCGGGATCGCTCACGGGCACGGGGCACTCGAGGCTGCCGCCGCGGCGCTCACCCCTGGCTGAGGCGCGCCTTCACCGGCCGTGCCTGGCGAGCCAGTCCGTCATCCAGGCGATCTCGGCCTCCTGCGCGGCAATCACCCCTTCGGCGAGCTTGCGGACCTCGGGGTCCTTGCCGTGCTCCAGCACGATCTTAGCCATCGCCACCGCGCCTTCGTGGTGCGGAATCATGCCGCGGACGAAATCCACATCGGCGTCCCCGGTCATCTCCATCGTCATGGCCTCATGCATCTTCGCGTTGACTTCGGCGAAGGCAGTTGCCGCAGGGCTCTGTGCGCCCGCGGCGGCGTGGCCGGAATGGTCGGTCGTTTGCGCGTGGGCCGCGAGGGGCAGAAGGCAGAGGGCGAGAAGGGTCTTCCGCATGGATGTCTCCTGTCGGTGCTGTGGTGCTAGCGGAGCATCCGCGGTGACGCGCCGCAAGTCACGTTGCGGTGACGCGGGCGGTCAGCCGCGCGCGACGGCGAGCGCGTCGGGAAGGGCGGTGGCGAAGCGGGCGAGGTCCTGCGGCCGGCCGCAGCTGACCCTTATGCAGCGGTCGTGCGGCGCGACGAAGGGCATCCGCACGAAGATGTCGCGGGCGACGAGCTCGGCCAGCACCTTGCGGGCGAAGGCGCCGTCCGCTCCGCAGTCCATGGTCACGAAGTTGGTGGCCGAAGGCAGGGGGACAAGCCGGTTCAGCCGCGCGATCCGCGCGAGTTCCACCCGCGACGCTTCCACCCGCTTGACCACTTCGGCGAGCCAGGCCTGATCGGCCAGGGCGGCAAGCGCGCCGGCCTGAGCGATACGGCCGACGCCGAAATGGTTGCGGATCTTGTTGAAGGCCGAAACGAGCGGCGCCGTACCGATGGCGTAGCCGACGCGGAGCCCTGCCATTCCGTAACCCTTTGAGAAGGTGCGCATGCGGATCACGCGCGGGTCTTCGGCATCGATGACCGGAGCGGTACCCCCGGGCGCAAGGTCGACATAGGCTTCGTCCAGCACCAGAAGCGTGCCCTCCGGCAGCGCCCCGATCATCCGCGATATGTCCTCGGCCGGATGGGCCGAGCCCATCGGATTGTCGGGGTTGGCGAGATAGACGAGCTTGGCGCCGGTTTCGGCAGCTTTCGCCGCCAGCGCCTCGGGGTCCTCGAAATCGCCGGAATAGGGGACCTTGTGGAGCACGCCCCCGAAGCCCGCGACGTGAAAGTTGAAGGTGGGATAGGCGCCGTCCGAGGTCACCACCGGATCGCCAGGGTCGACCAGAAGCCGGACGAGGTACCCCAGAAGCCCGTCGATGCCTTCGCCTACGACGATGTTTTCCGGCCGGACGTCGTGGTGGGCGGCAAGCGCCTCGCGCAGGTCGTGGATTTCGGGGTCGCCATACATCCAGACATCGCGGGCCGCCTTCTGCATCGCGATCACGGCGCGCGGCGAGGGGCCGAAGAGGCTTTCGTTCGCGCCGAGGCGGGCGGCGAAGGGGCGGAAGCGGGCGCGCTCCTGCGTCTCGGGCCCGACGAAGGGCACGGTCGCGGGAAGGCCGAGGGCAAGCGGCGTGTAGCGTGGTCCGGTCATGACGCGAGGAGAAGCAGAAAGCGGCCGGCCGGGCAAGCGCCTTCGCCGCCCCTTGCGGCACGGCCCGGGGCGGGCGAGAAAGGAGGGGCCCGCCGCATCACCGGAGAAGACAGATCGCAGTCCCGACCACCCTCGCGCCCTTCTCCAACCGGACCTTCCGGGACCTCTGGCTCGCCAGCCAGGTCTCGAACCTCGGCTCGCTCATCCAGGGCGTTGGCGCCGCCTGGGCGATGGGGCTGATGACCGAGAGCCATTCGATGGTGGCGCTCGTGCAGTCGTCGAACACCCTGCCGATCATGGTCTTCGCGCTCGTGGCCGGGGCGCTCGCCGACAGTCTGGACCGGCGTCGGATCATGCTTCTGGCGCAGGCCTTCATGTTCGCGGTCTCGGTCGCGCTCGCGGTCGTCGCCTGGGCGGGGTGGCTGACGCCATGGCTCCTCCTGGCGCTCACCTTCCTCATCGGCTGCGGCGGGGCGCTCTTCAACCCTGCGTGGCAGGCCTCGGTCGGCGACATCGTTCCCCGTGAGCAGGTGCCGGGTGCGGTCGGATTGAATTCCATGGGCTTCAACCTCGCGCGGTCGGTCGGACCGGCGCTCGGCGGCGCAATCGTCGCGGCGGCGGGCGCGGCGGCGGCCTTCACGGTCAATGCGGCAAGCTATGTCGCCTTCATCCTCGGGATCGTCCGCCTCAGGGTGCCCGAGCGCGACCTCACGCTGCCGCGCGAGGGCGTCGCGCCGGCGATCGGCGCGGGGTTCCGCTACCTCGCGATGTCGCCGGCACTTCTTCGCGTGATGGCGCGCGCGGCACTCTTCGGCGCGGGCGCCTCGTCGATCCTCGCGCTCCTACCGGTCTATGCGCGCGACACGATGGAGGGCACGGCCGTCACCTATGGCGTCTTCCTCGGCTGCTTCGGGGTGGGGGCGATCGGCGGGGCGCTGATGAACGCCTGGTTCAGGGCGCTCTTGCGCAACGAACGGGTCGTGGAAATCGGCTTTGCCGGGTTCGCCCTCGCCGCCGCCGTGCTGGCGCTTCTGCCGGTCGCCTGGGCCGTCATCCCGGCGCTTGTGCTCGCGGGGGCCTGCTGGGTGCTCGCGCTGTCCCTCTTCAATACGACGGTGCAGCTTTCCACCCCGCGCTGGGTGCTGGGCCGCGCACTCGCCTTCTACCAGATGGCGGCCTTCGGCGGGCTCGCCGCGGGCGCCTGGGCCTGGGGCGGGATCGCCGATGAGGCCGGCATTGCCGTGGCTTTCGGGATTTCGGCGGCCGTGCTGGTGGCGGGTGCGCTCGCCGGCTGGGTCTTCCGCGTCTCGGACTTCGGCGAGGTCGACTTGACGCCCCTCGGGCTTGTCACCGCGGCGGAGCCGCAGATCGACCTGCGCGCCCGCAGCGGGCCGATCTTCGTCATCGTGGACTACGAGATTGCCCAGGACGATGTGCCGGAGTTCCTGGCGCTGATGCAGGAGCGCCGCCGCATCCGCCTCCGCGACGGCGCGCGGCGCTGGGCGCTCTTGCGCGATCTTGAGCGGCCTGAGGTGTGGAGCGAGAAGTACTACGTCCCGACCTGGGTCGACTATGCCCGCCACCTTGCCCGGCGAACGAAGGCGGACGACGCCGTGCACAAGGCCATCCGTGCGCTGCACCGGGGGGCAGAGCCGCCGAAGGTCACCCGCAAGATCGAACGGCAGACGGTGCCGCGCCACGACGACGCGCCCCCTCTGGCGCCGTCCGACCTCGCCTGAGGGCCGGGGGGCGCTGCCCCCCGGGACCCCCGGAGTATTTCGGCCACAATGAAAGCGTCAGCCGATGTCGGCGAGGCGCTTCAGGGCGGCCCTCATCTTGACGGCTTCCTCCTCGGCCAGGCCGAGTTTCTCGCGGGTCTCCCCGACGATCTCCTCGGGCGCGCTCCGGACGAATTTCGGGTTCGCGAGACGACCCTTCAGGCCCGCGATGTCCTTCTCCAGCTTCTCCAGCGTCTTGGAAAGGCGCACCTTTTCCGCGGCGATGTCGATCACGCCTTCGAGCGGGATCGCGAAGCTGCCGCCTTCGACCGCGATGGTGATCGCGCCTTTCGGGGCGGCGGCTTCGGTCATCCCGTCGAGCCGGGCGAGGCGGGTGATCATCGGCTCGTTGGCGGCCCAGGCGGCGCGGCCCTTCGCGTCCATCCCGGTCATGACGATGGGCAGCTTGAGGCCGGCCGGCACGTGCATCTGGGCGCGGGCAGATCGGATTTCCTCGATGAGGCCGATCACCCAGTTCATCTCGCGGTCGGCGCTTTCGTCAATGAGTTCAGCGCCATAGGTCGGCCAATCGGCATGGACGAGCAGCTTCGGCCGCGCGCCGGTCTGGCCCCAGAGCTCCTCGGTGATGAAGGGCATGATCGGATGGAGGAGGATCAGGCACTGGTCGAGAACCCAGGCCATGGTGGTGCGTGTCTCGGCCGCATGCTCGCCGTCCATCAGGGGCTTGGCAAATTCCACGTACCAGTCGCAGACCTTGCCCCAGACGAAGGCATAAAGCGTGTTTGCCGCGTCGTTGAAGCGATAGCTGGTCAGCGCTTCGTCCACGGCGATGCGCGCGCGCGCGGTTTCGCCGATGATCCAGCGGTTGACCGTATGTTTCGCGTCGGTTTCGGGTCGGTTCTCCGTCCCGCCAACGTCCCGGTGCAGGGCGCCGTTCATCTCGGCGAAGCGGGTGGCGTTCCAGAGCTTGGTGGTGAAGTTCCGGTAGCCGGCGATGCGGTCCTTCGAGAGCTTGAGGTCGCGGCCCATCGCGGCCATCGCGGCGAGGGTGAAGCGCAGGGCATCGGCGCCGAATTCGTCGATGAGCGCCAAGGGGTCGATGACGTTGCCCAGGGACTTCGACATCTTCCGGCCCTTCTCGTCACGGACGAGGGCGTGGACATAGACGGTGTGGAAGGGGACCTGCCCGACGACGGCCAGTTGCATCATCATCATCCGGGCGACCCAGAAGAAGATGATGTCGAAGCCCGTGACGAGGACGTCGGTCGGGAAATACCTCCTGAGGTCCTGCGTGTCCTCGGGCCAGCCGAGCGTGCCGATGGGCCAGAGGCCGGAGGAGAACCAGGTGTCGAGCACGTCGGGGTCGCGCCAGACCGGGTAGATGAGGCGGGTCGGGTCCTGCGTGACCTCGTATTCGCCGAGCGCGCCCGTGAAGGCGGCGATGGCCGCGTGCATGTCGGCGACCTCGACGATGCGGGCCGCGTGCAGCGGGGTCGGCAGGACGGCGAGGTCGTCGCGGGCCATGTCGGCGGCAGCCTCGAAGGTCGCGGCGCAGTAGGCGGCGGGGTCCTGTTCGTCGAAGGCGCCCTCGCGCAGGAGGCGGAACATCTCCACCTCGTCGAGATCGCCGTCGGCCTCGTCGTCGGCAAAGGCGATCGGATGGATGCCGAGGCCGTACCAGACGGGAATCTGGTGCCCCCACCATAGCTGGCGCGAGATGCACCAGGGCTCGATGTTCTCCAGCCAGTGGAAATAGGTCTTGGCGTCGCGTTCGGGCAGGATGCGGGTGTAGCCGGCCTTTTCGTCGAAGTGGCCTGCGTCCTGTGCCGCCATGCCGTCGCGGACGGCTTTCAGCGCGGGCCCCACGATCTTGGCGGTATCGACGAACCACTGGTCGGTCAGCATCGGCTCGATGACCACCTTCGAGCGGTCGCCGAAGGGCTGCATGATCGGCTTCGCCTCGACGAAGGGGACCCGTTCCAGATGCTCGGCGCCGGTCTCGTCGTCGATGGATTTGACGAGGGTGGTCACGGCAAGCCCCTCGGAGTTGATCTGCTCCACGACGCGCGCGCGCGCCTCGTAGCGGTCGAGGCCGCGCAGGTCGTCGGGGACGAGGTTCAGCGCGTCGGCCTCCGCCTCGGTCAGGCTGCGGTCGCCGCGCGCCACCTCCATCGCGACGGCGGCGGCGGCGGCGTAGGGCAGGCCGTCGGCGCGCATCTGCGCCCTGGTGTCCATCAGCCGGTAGCATGGGATGTCGTGCCGCCTGGCCACGCCATAGTCGTTGAAGTCGTGGGCACCCGTGATCTTCACGGCGCCGGAACCGAAAGTCGGGTCGGGGTAGTCGTCGGTGATGATCGGGATCAGCCGGCGGTGCTCTTTCGGCCCGACCGGGATTTCGCAGAGCTTCCCGACGATTGGCGCGTAACGCTCATCGGAGGGGTGAACTGCGACAGCGCCGTCGCCGAGCATCGTCTCGGGCCGCGTCGTGGCGATGGAGATGTAGTCGCGGATCTCGCGGAAGGTGACGTTCCCGTCCTCGTCCTTCTCGACGTATTCGTAGGTCTGGGGCTTTCCGGTTTCGGGATTGGCGGCGAGCGGATACTTGAAGTGCCACATCTGGCCCGGCACCTCGACGTTCTCGACCTCGAGGTCGGAGATCGCCGTTTCGAAATGCGGGTCCCAGTTCACGAGACGCTTGCCGCGGTAGATGTAGCCCTTGTTGTAGAGGTCCACGAAGACCTTGATCACGGCATCGTGGAAATTGCCTTCCTCGCCCTCGGGTGCGCCGGGCGCGCCGGACATGGTGAAGGCGTTGCGGGTCCAGTCGCAGGAGGCGCCGAGACGCTTCAACTGGTTGACGATCGTGTCGCCCGACTGGCCCTTCCACTCCCAGACCTGTTTCAGGAACTTCTCGCGCCCCATCTCGCGGCGGCCGGTCTGCTGCGATTTCGCCAGTTCCCGCTCCACAACCATCTGGGTGGCGATGCCGGCGTGGTCCTGCCCCGGCTGCCAGAGCGTGTCGAAGCCCCGCATCCGGTGCCAGCGGACGAGAATGTCCTGCAGCGTGTTGTTGAAGGCATGACCCATGTGGAGCGAACCGGTGACGTTCGGCGGCGGGATCATGATGCAGAAGGTTTCCGCGCCCGGGGTCGCGTTGGCGCCGGCCCGGAAGGCTCCGGCCCGTTCCCAGAGAGCGTAGAGGCGTTCTTCCGCCTCGGCGGCGTTGAAGGTCTTTTCCATCGGCATCGTCGGCTTCCGTCCTTGGGTCGCTTTCCCTTAGCGAAACCGCGCCGAGAGGGGAAGGGGCGCGCCATGAGCCCGGGCGGGACGCTGGCCCCGCGGGATCGGGCGTAAGTGCCTTCATGTGGCCATGTTGCGGTGCTTCAACGCGGCTTCGGCAAGGGATCCTCGCACCGATGCTGCGTCACGTCACCGTTCTGGCCTGCATTCTCCTTCTCATGGTTGCGCCTCCGGCCGTGGCCTCGCCGCGGAGCGATGCGGAGTTCATTGCGGCGCTGCTCGTTCGAACTGACGCCTATCGGAACATGCTTCATGACCGGCTCACCAACGCTCGGATGAACAGGGTCAGAGCGCGCCTGTCCGAGCATTCCGCAAAGGTGGCGGACCAGGACAAGCTGGCCGAACTGCTCTCGGACTTCGAGGTGCCCGAGCCTGTCGTGGAACGGATCGAACAGATCGTCGCGGACAAATTGCTTGAAACCATGGCGCCGGAGCGGCTCGCCTTGCTTGCGGATCATTTGCGAGCCGATCCGGATGATCGGGATGCGCGCAGCGGCGGTGCAAGGCCAAACGATGCAGAGCGGGCGATGACCATCGACGAGTTCAGGGAAAAGGTGGAAGAGCTGCAGCGACTGACGGAGGACCCGGCTTTCGCGCGCGAGATGGAGATGTTTTCCATCGGGGTCATGCTGATCTCTCTGGCCGTTCAGGCGAGCGTGAGTGTCAATGCCGACCCGAGCCCGTCCGAACTGGCGGAACTGCTTGAGGTCGACGGTGTTTTCACCTTCCCGAACCGGATTGCCCGCAGGGACCTGATCCGCGACCTGCGTGCCGCGGATCCCTGACCCGATCGCCGCCTCGGCGCCGCGTCAGGCGCCCCGCTACCGTCCCGCCCGCGCCGCCTCGATCGCGGCGATGTCGATCTTGCCCATGGTCATCATCGCCTCCATGGCGCGACGGGCGGCGGCGGCATCGGGGTCCTTGATCGCCGCGAGCAGTGCGCGGGGCGTGATCTGCCACGAGAGGCCGAAGCGGTCCTTGCACCAGCCGCAGGCGCTTTCCTGCCCGCCATTGCCGGTGATGGCGGCCCAGTAGCGGTCGGTCTCCTCCTGCGTCTCGGTCAGGACCATGAGCGACACCGCCTCGTTGAAGGTGAAGTTCGGGCCGCCGTTCAGGCCGACGAAGGGCTGGCCGAGCAGGGTGAATTCGACCAGAAGCTCGCCCCCGGCCTTCATCGAGGGATTGTCGGCGGGGGAGGCAAGGACATGGCCGAGATGGCTGTCGGGAAAGGTGGCGGCGTAGAATTCCGCCGCCTCGCGCGCGGTGCCGTCGAACCAGAGGCAGGTGATCATGCGGTCACGGGTCATGGCGTGTGCTCCATCGGGCCGACGACGGCGAAGCGCGCGCCCTGCGGGTCGCGGGCCTGGGCGATGAAGGCGCCGCCCGGAACCTCCTGCGGCCCGTGCAGGATCGTGCCGCCGGCCGCGCGGATCCGCTCCATCGCGGGCGCGATGCCGTTCGCGCCGAAGTAGGGCAGCCAGGCCGCGCCAGGCATGTCCGGTGCAAGACCCATCATGCCGCCGATGTCGCGGTCCTGCCAGCGGAAGAGGTCGTAGGAGCCCATCGCACCCATGTCCATGCTCTGGCCCGGTTTCCAGCCGAGCACCTTGCCGTAGAAGGCCATGGCGGCCTTCTGGTCGCCCGTCGACAGTTCGTTCCAGTTGCCGTGGCCGGCCTTCGACTGGTCGAAGGCGGTTCCGCCGCCGCCGCCCGGCATGGGCGCCGGTTCCAGGATGCCGAAGCCGGCGCCGGTCGGGTCGGCGAGGATCGCGAAGCGCCCGGTGCCGGGGATCGGCGCGACCGGGCGGTGCAGGGTCGCCCCGGCCGCGACCATCTCGGCCACCGCGCGGTCGGCATCGTCCACGGCGAAGTAGATCATCCACATCGGCGCCATGCCGGCGGCATCGGGGGGCATGTCCATCGCGCCCGCGACCATCTCGCCGCCGATGCTGGCGAGGTGGTAGGTGAAGCCCTCCATCCCCGCGTCGGCGAAGGTCCAGCCGAGGGCCTTCGCATAGAAGTCGCCCGCCTCGGCGAGCTTGCCGGGCGCGGTCGAAAGCTCGTACCAGCAGGGGCTGCCATGGTGGGTCATGCCGCCGTTCCTTCCATCAGCAGGGGCTCGAATCCGCCCCAGATCATCCGCTTGCCGTCGAAGGGCATCCCGGAGATGTCGGGGTCGAGTTCCATCATCTTCCTGTAGGCGGCGTCGCGGGTCGCCTTGTCGGGCCAGACCATCCAGCAGAGGACGACGGTTTCGTCGGCCGTCGCATCGACGGCACGGAAGAAGTCGGTCTGCTTGCCGTGGGGCACGTCGTCGCCCCAGCCGACGCCGAAGGCCGTGGCGCCCATGTCGCGGAACGTTGGCCACCATTTCGCCTCGTGGGCGCGATATTCCTCGCGTTTCCCGGTTGGCACCGGAACGACGAAGCCGTCGATGTAAGGCATGGCGATTCCCTTCCTGTCGCGGATCCTGTTGCGGCGGGGATGCTCTTCGCTTAAGTTGTAAAATGCAACTGATAGTTGGAAAAATGAACGAAATCGGCAAAGGGCCGCCCCGTCCCCCCCGCAGCGTCTATGACGAAGGCTGCATCGCCGCCCATGCGCTCGACCTTCTGGGCGACCGCTGGGCGCTTCTCGTGATCCGCGAGCTGATGCTCGGGGCCAAACGCTTCCAGCTTCTGCGCGCCGGGCTGCCGGGGATCAGCGCCTCGGTCCTGACACAGCGGCTGGAGGGACTGGAGGCAGGGGGCATCCTGCGCCGCGTGACCCTGCCCGATCCGGCGGCGGTGCAGGTCTACGAGCTGACCGAGCTCGGCCGCGGGGTGCGTCCGGTCATCGACGCGCTCTGCCGGTTCGGGGCGCGTTTGCCGGGGCATGATCCGAGGAAATTCATCAGCCCCACGGCGCTCATGCTGTCGATGGCGGCGATGGTGGACCGCAGGGCGGCGAAGGAGGCGGCGATCGCCGCCGGCTTCGACATGGGGCGGGAGAGCTTCCGGGGGGGCCTGGAGAACGGCCGCTGGGAGGTCGAGAGGGGGCCGGCCGAGGGCGATGTGGTCTTCGCGGGCAGCGCCAACGCGCTCGCCGGCGTCGTCTACGGGGCGCGGCGGCTGGAGCACTGGCTCGGGTCCGGGACGGTGACGTTCCGGGGCGATCCCGCGACGGGCCAGCGGTTCCTGGACCTCTTCCGGCTGAAGGGGCGGGCCGGCACCTGACGGCGCCCCCTGCTTCCGGGCATGGCCCCGGCAGGCACTGTTGGCCGCGCGTGTGCCCCGGCGTATCCTTGCCGCGGTCGTTCCGGGGCGGGACTGTCCCGAGGGGAGGCGAATGATGACGAAGGCGATAACGCTCCGCGAGGCGCGCGCAGGCGATCTTTCCGCGGCCTATGCGCTCTTCCGCCGGTCGATCTACGACTACCTGTTCCGCGTCGGCTTCGTGGACGAGGCGACGGCGAGGAACCCGCCCGTCGAATCATCCTGGAAACGTCAGGGCACATGGATCACCCACCTCTGGGGCACGGCGGCCGAAAACTGGGTTGCCGAGGATGCCGGGGGCGGCCTTGTCGGGTGGGCGCTGAGCGTCCTCCGCGACGGCCATCTGGAACTTTCCATGTTCTTCGTCGAGCCGGGTGTCCAGAGCGGAGGCATCGGCCGCGCACTTCTTGCGCGGGCATTCCCCGTCGGGCGTGCCCGGGGGAAATCCATCGTCGCCACGCAGGACGAACGCGCCCTGTCGCTCTACCTCAGGTCGGGCGTGCACCACCGGACAACCTCGCTCGACGTGAAGCTCGTCGCCGGGCCGGTCGTCCCGGCAACGGACCTGGTGTTCGAGCGCCTTGTGCCGGGACCGGAGGCGATCTTGGCGATCGTGACGCTGGAGCGCGAGGTGCTCGGGTTTCGCCGCGACGAGGACATCGGCTTTCTCCTCGGGATGCGGCCGGCATTCCTGGCGCGGCGCGGGGGCAGGCCGGCCGGATATGCCTTCGGGATCCAGCCCAATCCGCCGGACGCGGACGGCTTCGAGCCGACCGCCGGCCCGATGGCTTCGCTGGACCCGGCCGACATTCCGGCGCTGATCGACCATGTCACGCGGGAAGGACCGGAGGGGCAGGGGTTCTTCGTCACTGTGCCGATGGCCAACCGGGTGGCGCTCGACCACCTGCTCCGGGCTCGCGGCGGGCGGCTCGATCCCTTCTACCTGATGATCCTGTGCAGCGACGACGCGGCGCGGTTCGACCGGTACGTACACACCTCGCCGTCGTTCATCCTCTGACCGCGGCCCTAAACCGCCCGGTCGAGCTTGGTCGAAAGGTGGATGAGGCTTTCAGACGACTTCACCCCGGTCATCTCGCCGATCTGGTCGAGCACCTCGTCGAGCTGCGCCGTGGAGGCGGCGGCGACCTGGAGAAGGAGGTCCACGCGACCCGAGGTGGTGTGGATGCGTTCGACTGCCGGCACGGCCTTCAGCCGGGTCAGCACGTTGGCCTGGGCGCGCGGCTCGATCGTCAGAAGGACAGTCGCGCGGATGCGGGTGGCGCGTGCGGCCTCGCCGAGCTTCACCGTGTAGCCCGCGATGACCCCGGTCGATTCAAGCCGCTCCAGCCGTGCCTGGATGGTGGAGCGCGCAACCTTCAGCCGGCGCGCCAGAGTGGCCACCGACATGCGTGCATCTGCACCGAGCTGGCCGAGGATCGCCCGGTCGAGGTCGTCCATTCTGCAACACCGTCGTTTTGATTTGCTTCATCGTCATAATAACGACCGTGCGCCACAAATCTACCCTTTTCATCGGTCAGGTTGTGTCCCATATCGCGCACACTTCGTTCAGGAAAAGGGCGGCTCATACGCACCTGGCCTGGTTGGTTGAAACGCGTAAGCGTCTCCCGACCCGTCAAGCCGGGGCAAGAGGTGGCTGCGCTCTGTTGGCAGGAGCAGGCCGATGGGGCTTTCCAAGACCATATGGACGAATCCGTCCGAATTTCTCCGTATCGAGCGGCCGGTCGACCCGGTCATGTTCTTTGCGCCCGCCGTCCTCCAGGCGACGGCGCACCGGTTCCTCGACGGCTTTCCGGGCCTTGTCACCTATGCGGTGAAGTCGAACCCCGACGAGATGGTGATCCAGAACCTCGTCGCCGCGGGGGTCGAGGGCTTCGACGTGGCTTCGCCCGCCGAGATCGAGATGATCGCCCGGCTCGCCCCGACGGCCGCCATGCACTACAACAACCCGGTCCGCGCCCGCCACGAGATCGATTACGCAGTCGGGATGGGCGTGAAGTCCTATTCGGTGGACAGCCGGTCGGAGCTTGCCAAGCTCATCGAGCTGGTGCCGGCCGAGGGCACGGAAATCTCCGTCCGCTTCAAGCTGCCGGTCGCCGGGGCCGCCTACAACTTCGGCGCCAAGTTCGGCGCGACGGTGGAGGTTGCGGCGGAGCTTCTGCGGGCGGTCGAGGCGGCGGGCTTCATCCCTTCGCTCACCTTCCATCCGGGCACCCAGTGCACCGACCCGATGGCCTGGGACGCCTACATCCGCGCGGCGGCCGAGATCTGTCGTCTGGCGGGCGTGAAGGCGCGGCGGCTGAATACCGGCGGCGGCTTTCCCGCGCACCGGGTGGAGGGCGAGCTGCCCGCGCTCGAGGCGATCTTCGCGCTCATCGCCCGCGTGGCGGACGAGGCCTTCGACGGCGCTCCGCCGGCGCTCGTCTGCGAGCCGGGGCGCGGCATGGTGGCCGAGGCCTTCACGCTTGCGGCGCAGGTGAAAGCGGTGCGCGACGATGCCCATGTATTCCTCAATGACGGGACCTATGGCGCGCTCGACGAACTGCCGCTGGCGGGCATGATCACCCGCATCGCGGTGCTGGCGCCCGAGGGCGGGCGGCGGACGGCGGAAGCCGCGCCCCGCATTGTCTTCGGACCCACCTGCGACAGCGTGGACCGGTTGCCGGGCGAAGTGATGCTGCCCGGCGACATTGCCGAGGGCGACTATGTCGTGCTTTCGGGGATGGGCGCCTATTCGACTGCGACCAACACCCGCTTCAACGGCTTCGGGGCGCTGACCATCGCGACGGTGATGCGGCTCGATCTCTAGGCCCTACCATAGGGGCGCGGCGCAGATCGGCCGAGGTTCCGGCAGAAGCCCGAACACCATGAGGACGAGACCGAACGCGTAGGTGCCGGCAACGGCGCCTGCGCCGGCGGCAAGTGCCGCGGCAGCAAAGTGCCAGAGGCGCCGCCGCGGGCTCGGCGTGCCGGGTGGGATCGCCGCCATCGGGCCGTAGATCAGGACGACGAAGACCCATAGGACCGCACCTTGCGGCAATCCCTGGAGACCCGCGAGGAACGCCGCGCCCTTCTGTTCCAGAAAGACCCCCATCGCGCCGTTCACGGCGAAGCACTTTCCCACCGAGAAGCCGAAGCGGCGAACGAGCCAGGCCCAGGCGAGGCCGAGGCCGGCATAGAAACCGGCGCCGATCATCAGGTCGCGCCCCAGTTGCGGGTGGAAGAGCGCGGGCTGCGGCGTGCAGGCGGCATAGTGCCCGGCCCAGGCGGCCAGTTCCACGGCCATCCCCGTGGCGACCGCGGCGAGGACGAAGCCCGGACCCGAGGTGCGCTGCCCCGGCGCCATCAGGAGAACGGCCACGAAGACGGTCCAGACCAGCGCCTGCGTTTCGACGGGCCGCGCCATGATACCCGCGAGCGGCAAGAGGCCGCTGAGGGCGAAGGCCAGGCGGAGACCGGGGCGCGAGGTGCGACGCATTTGCCGCGAGCCTAGGCGGCACAGGGCCCCGGCGGCAAGGCTGCGCCCTGCGGTCCCCGCGCATGAACGGCCGGCCGTGCCGCGACGTCTGCCCCGATCCGCCACGAAAAGGCCGCTTGCCCGATCAAGCTTTCGTCAAACTTCCGTGGTTAGCCTGAGGCGGCCGGGCGGCAGACCCATATTCGCCGAAAGGGCCAGAGAGCCGCCCGTGAATTGCCCGCTCCGCCGGGGGCGGGAGGAGAGTCCGATGACGGTAGACCAAGGGCCGGGGTTCCACGCAGGCCACGCCGGTTGGCGGGTGCGGAGACTGTCCCCCGCAGGGAAACGGGAACGGGGCGGCACGACGGGTAAGGTGTTCCGGCATTTCGCTTCCGGCTCGATCCGTCATAGGATGAAGAGCAGGGAAGGGGAGGGTCGTTGCGGGTGACGCGGCTTGCCGAAAAGCTGCTTCGGATATTCAGGATCGGCCGTCAGGTCGAGACCCAGGCCCCGCCGCGCGGCCGCGCACCCTGCATCCATGTAATCCTGCTCGACGGAACGCTCTCCACGCTTGCGCCGGGCTGCGAGACGAACATCGGGCTGATCTACAAGCTCCTGAAATCCGCGCCCTCGTCGGCGCGTCTCTCGCTCTACTACGAAGCGGGCGTGCAGTGGCACATGTGGCGCGACACGCCCGCCGTCGCCATGGGGCGCGGCATCAACCGGCAGATCCGCCGGGCCTACGGCTGGCTCGCCACCCGCTACAGGCCGGGCGACCGGATCTTCTTTTTCGGCTATTCGCGCGGCGCCTATGCCGTCCGCTCGCTCGCGGGGGTGATCGACCAGGTGGGGCTCCTCCGGTCCGACTGCGCGACGGAGCGCAATGTCCAGCTTGCCTACCGCTATTACCAGCGCGAGCCGGGCAGCCCGGGCGAGACGGTCTTTCACAAGCGCTTCTGCCACGACCGGGTGGAAATCGAGATGATCGGCGCCTTCGACACGGTGAAGGCGCTGGGCGTGCGGCTGCCGGTCCTCTGGACCTGGACCGAGCCGCAGCACGAGTTCCACAACCACCACCTCAGTCCCGTGGTCAAGGCGGGTTTCCACGCGCTCGCGCGGGACGAGACGCGGGCGGCCTTCGACCCGGTTCTGTGGGATTCTCTGGCTGGCGACTGGAAGGGGCGGCTGGAACAGGTCTGGTTCCGCGGCGCGCACGGCGATGTGGGCGGGCAACTGGCCGGATTCGCCGCAGCGCGGCCGCTCGCCAATATCCCGTTGGTCTGGATGAGCGAGAAGGCGGAGGCTTGCGGCCTGCCCCTGCCGGAAGGCTGGCGCGCGCGGTTTCCGACCGATCCGCAGGCCCCGTCGATCGGGACGACGCGAGGCTGGGGCAAGGCCTTCGTCCTCAGGGCGAAGCGGAAGGTCGGGCGCGATCCGTCCGAATCGGTGCATCCCACGGCAGTTGCCGTCCGGGCGCGGCCGGGACGCTGGCACGTGCCGGCGCTGCGGCTCAGCCGGCGGACATGACGAGGCAGGTGGTCGAGCCGGTGGCGTAGAGCTTGCCGTCCTCGGCGCTGCGGATCTCGCCCCGGGCGACCCCGGTCGAGCGGCCGGCGTGCTGGATCAGCCCCTCGGCCACCACCCGCATCCCGAGAGGCACGGGGCGGGTGACGTTCACCCGGTATTCGAGCGTCGTGTAGTAGCTCCCCTTCGGCACCGTCGTCATCACGGCGCAGGCCATGCAGCTGTCCAGAAGCGCGCCATACCAGCCGCCGTGCGGCGCGCCTGTGGGGTTGGTGTGGGCAAACTCCGGCCTGCCCTCGAAGACGACGCGGCCCGGATCGACCTCAATGACGCGGAACCCGAGTGTCGCGCCAATGGCCGGGCCGGCAATCCGGCCGTCCAGCACCGCGCGCATGTATTCGAGCCCCGAGAGCGACAGGAACCTGTCGCGCGGCAGGAGGTCGGCGGGACTCCGGGCAGGGAAGGCGTTCGACATGGCAGGCTCCGATTGTGGCGCGCCAGAGCTATCCTTCCCGCCGGCCGGTGGAAAGCCGCCTCCTCGGCCCGACCGAAAAAAACGGCCCTGAACCGCGATGACGGTCCAGGGCCGGAAACAGAGACGTGCCGGTCAGGCCACGTTCTGCAGGGAGACCTCCGGCACGATGCCGAGCGCGAAGCACACGTTGCGCGTCATCTGCGGCCGGTTGAGTGTGTAGAAGTGCAGCGCGTCCACGCCTTCCTCTATCAGGCGTTCGCAGAGGACGGTGCACTGGGTCAGCGCGAGAAGGTCCTCGCGGCCGTCGCGGATCGCATGGGTAAAGGCTTCTTCAAGCCGCGGCGGGACATGGGTGTTGCAGCGCTCCGCGAAGCGGCGGGCGCCTTCCCAGGAGATGATCGGCAGGATGCCGGGCACGATCGGCACGTCGATGCCGGCCCTGGCGCAGGCGTCGCGGAAGCGCAGGAAGGTCTCGGCCTCGAAGAAGAACTGGGTGATGGCGCGGCTCGCGCCGGCATCGACCTTGCGCTTCAGCCACTCGACGTCGGCCTGCTGATGCGCGGCCTCCGGGTGCGACTCGGGATAGGCGCCGACGGCGATGTTGAACTTGCCGGTGGCGGCGAGCGCCTCGACCAGTTCCACCGAATTGGCGAAGCCGTCGGGATGGGGCGTGAAGCGCGCCGCCCCTTTCGGCGCATCGCCGCGAAGGGCCACGATATCCCGCACGCCGGCCTCTGCATAGGCGTCGGCGATTTCCAAGGTCTCCGCCTTCGTCGCGTCGACGCAGGTGAGGTGGGCGGCGACACGCAGGCCGTAGTTCCTGCCGATGGTCGTCACCGCCTCGTGGGTGAGTGCGCGTGTCGTGCCACCCGCGCCATAGGTGACGGAAACATGTTCGGGCTTCAGCGATTGCAGCGCGTGGACGGTTTCCCAGAGCCGGAACGAGGCGTCGAGCGTGTGCGGCGGGAAGAATTCGAACGAGAGGCGGGGTGCTGACATGGCTCGGCTCCTTTTGCTTTCCCCCTTGTCGCAGGAATCGTGATGTGAGACAAATTCATAATCCTCAAGATAAATATGAGGTTCATACCAAGTTTTGGCGCCATGCATCTCGAACTCAGGCATCTCAGGACGATCAAGGCGATCCATGACGCGGGCGGGCTTGCGCGCGCGGCAGAGGTGCTGAACATCACCCAGTCGGCCCTTTCCCACCAGGTGAAGGGCCTGGAGGATCAGACGGGGGTGGAGCTCTTCGTCCGCCGGTCCAAACCGCTGAAGCTTTCGGCGGCGGGCCAGCGGCTGCTCCGCGCGGCCGAGAAGGTGCTGCCGGAGATCGCGGCGGTCACCGAGGAGTTCCGCGCGCTGCGCTCGGGCAAGACCGGGCGGCTCCATATCGCCATCGAATGTCATGCCTGTTTCGACTGGCTCTTTCCCGTGCTCGACGCCTTCCGGCGCGCCTGGCCCGAGGTGGACGTGGACATCCGCCCCGGCCTCGCCTTCGAGGCGCTGTCGGCGCTCGTCCGCGAGGAGGTCGATCTGGTCATCTCGTCGGACCCCGAGACCCTGCCGGGCGTGGTCTTCAACCCGCTCTTCGACTATGCGCCGACGCTCGTGGCCGCCGCAGACAGCCCGCTTTCGGCGAAGGAATGGATCGAGGCAGAGGACCTGCGCGACCAGGTTGTCATCACCTATCCGGTGGACCGCACCCGGCTCGACGTCTTCACCACGCTGCTGACGCCGGCGAAGGTAGAGCCAGCAGCGGTGCGGCAGGTGGAACTGACCGCCGTCATCCTGATGCTCGTCGCCTCGGGCCGCGGCGTCTCGGTCCTGCCCGACTGGGTGCTGCGCGAGGTGAAGTACCGGCCCGACTACGTGACCCGGCGACTGACGCGGGGCGGCGTGACGAAAAGGATGTACGCGGCGGCCCGGGCCGAGGATGCGACGCGGCCCTTCATGGCGCATTTCCTCAGGCTGGCGCGGAGCGAGCCCGTCAAGCTCCAGCGCGCCTGACGGCTTGACCTTGCCCCGCCCCGCGGGCCTCATGCCGGCCGGAGCGGGGGGGCAGGGCATGGAAGGGCCGGTTCGGACGGCGGGATGGCGGGACCTGCTGGGGGCGGGGCACCTCAGCGTGCTCATTCTCGTCTGCCTCGGCCCCTGGCTCCATGCCGCCGACGCTCTGCTCATCACCACGATGATGCCGGCGATCGTCGACGACATCGGTGGCGCGACGCTCGTCGCCTGGAACTTCGCGATCTACGAGGTGGGCTCCATCGCGGCGGGTGCGGCGAGCGGGCTCGTGGCGGCGAGACGCGGGTTGCGCCGGCCGATGGCCGTTGCGGCGGCGGTCTTCGCCCTGGGCTGCGCGGTCGCCGTGGTCGCCCCGAGCATGCCGGTTCTCCTGGCCGGGCGGCTTGCACAGGGCGTGGGCGGCGGGGGCCTCGTTGGCCTGTGCTATGTCGCGGTCGTGCGGCTCTTTCCCGGGCCGCTCATGCCGCGGGCCATGGCCGCCGTGTCGCTGACCTGGGGCGCATCGGCCTTCGTCGGACCGCTCGCAGGTGGGTTCTTCGTCACCTGGGCCGACTGGAGGACGGGTTTCGCCTTCTTCGGCCTTCAGGCGGCGGCGCTCGCACTCTGGATCTGGTTCGGGCTCCGCTCCGTGCCCGAAGCGCCGGCGGCGGCGGCCACGCGGCTGCCCTGGCGGCGGCTTGCCCTTCTCTCGCTTGCGATCCTCGGCGTCGCCTTCGCCGGGATCGTCGCAGCCGTGGAGTGGATGGCGCTGTCGCTTTGTCTGGGCTTGGCGGCGCTCGGGCTCTTCGCGCGGCTCGACGGGCGGGCGGGGCCGGACCGGCTCTGGCCGCGGGGGGCGCTCGATCCGCGGGGGGCGGCCGGCGCGGCGGTGGTCATGGTTCTGGCGATCAACGTCGCGACCATGGGCGTGGCAACCTACGGCCCGATTCTGCTGGAGCGCATCCACGGCACGGCGCCGTTGATCTCGGGCTGGATCGTGGCAATCGTCTCCATCGCCTGGACCGCCTCTGCCGTGCTGGTCGCCGGGGCGCCCGAACGGTACGATTCCCGGATCATCGCACTCGGCATGGCCATCGTCGCGGTCTCCGTCGCGCTGTCGGTCCATGCCGTGCCCGAGGGGCCGGTCGCGCTCGTGGCGCTGGGGATGGCGCTTGAGGGCCTTGGCTACGGCATGGCCTGGACCTTCATCCTCAGGCGTGGCGGCAGGCTCATCGCGCCCGAGGATGCCGACCGTTTCGCAGCCGCCCTGCCGACGGTGGCGCGGCTCGGCTATGCCCTCGGCGCCTCCTTCGTCGGCATCCTCGCGAACCGCGCCGGATTCGCCGCCGCCACCGGCCCGGACGAGATGGCGCATGTCGCGCGGGTGATCTTCGCGGGCAGCCTGCCGGTCGCGCTGCTGGGCCTTGCCGCGATGCTGCGTTTCGTGACGGCCCGAGGCTGAGGCTTGCACCGCGCGCCGTGCGGGCGTTTTATCGTCGGGGGAGGACCCGACATGGAAACGCCGCATCCGTTCCTCGACCATCCTTTGCCGCTTGCCTTCGCCCACCGCGGCGGATCGCTGGAGGTCGAGGAGAACACGGATGCGGCCTTCGCCCACG
>NZ_JAYRTX010000040.1:0-28315 GCF_041919395.1 Albidovulum sp. | reverse complement strand
GCGCGACTGTGAAGGCCATCAGCAGCATCGCGGGTTCGGCAAGCGCGCCAATCATCATCTCGCGCGAAGAGCCGATCCCGCCAAAGCTCGTGCCTACGTCCATGCCGGCAAGCGCCAGGAAGAAGCGAGCACTGCCGAGAAGCGCCACGAGGGCGATCAGGTCGGCCGTCCAGTTGAAATGCAGCCCGATGGCGAATGTCGGCACCAGCGCGGCGGCAACCCAGGTGGCCGCGAAGATCATGTAGGGCGAGACCCGGAAGAGCCACGAGGCGTTTTCGGCCAGCACAACTTCCTTTCGCAGCAACCGCAGAAGGTCACGGTAAGGTTGCAGGACGGATGCCCCGCGCCGCCGCGTGAGCCGCGCCTTGACCTTGCGCACCAGGCCCGTCAGACCGGGCGCGAGGGCCAGCACGACGAGCATCTCGATCGCCTGCAGGACCAGGTTTCCGGTCAGTTCCATATCGTCAGCCCCGTCAGGAGAAGGATGAGCGAGCCGAAGACGAGGCCAAGGTAGCGCCGGATCGTCAGGAACTGCAACGCATTGAAACGCCTCGCGACGAAACCGACCGCGGTGACGAGGGGCAGGTAGATTCGGGTCCAGGCCAGATCTTCCGTGCGTGCGCGGTGTCGCGCCGCCGCCATGTCGCCCGGGGGCGGTATCGTCACCGTCTCGCGGGCGGCCAGCACGGGGGCCATGACCCGGCGTATCGGCTGGGCGAAGCTGCCGCCGCCATACTGCGTGACCGGGTCGGCATTGGGGAAGCCGCAGTCCCAGGCCGGCGCCCGGCGGAGCCTGCGCGAGGCGAGGCGGTGCACCAGCCATGCACTTGCCCCGCCCGAGATCGCGATGAAAGTCATGACGAGAAAGCCGCTGTAGCTGCTGCGGACCTCAGCGACAGGGACCACTGTGAACCAGGAGTTGCCGGCCTGCATCGGCACGCGCGCGCCGACCGCCAGCTCAACCGCCGGTGCGACGAGGTCGATGAGAAATCCGGGAACGATCCCGGCCAGAACGCAGAGGAGCGCCAGCCCGCCCATTGCGGCAAGCGACCAGCCGTCGGAATCGGCGGCGTTCCGCGCCACGTCGCTGCGCGGACGGCCGAGAAAGATCACGCCGTAGAAGCGCACGAAACAGGCGGCGGCCAACGCCGCCGCCAGCGCGAGGAGCGCGCCGGCCGCCGGCACAAGGAACTGAAGGCCCGGCTGGGGCAACTGGGGGCTCTGCAGCACCGCCTGGAACAGAAGCCACTCCGAGACGAAGCCGTTCAGCGGCGGCAGCGCCGCGATCGCGGTTGCACCCACCAGCGCCAGGAAGGCCGTCTTCGGCATCCGATGTATCAGCCCGCCGAGCCCGTCGAGATCCCGTCGCCCGGTTGCGTTCAGAACGGCGCCCGCGACCATGAACAGGAGGCTCTTGAAGAGCATGTGGTTCACCGCATGGACGAGCCCCGCCGTCAGCGCGAGCGCCGCGAGCGGGCCCATGCCGTTCGCCCTGAAGGCCAGCGAAAGACCGAAAGCGGCGAAGATCACGCCGATGTTCTCGATTGTCGAATAGGCCAGGACCCGCTTGCCGTCGCCATCGACATTGGCGAACAGAATGCCCATCACCGCCGTGACGGCGCCGATCACGATCATCGGCACGCTCATCCACCACGGCACCGGGCCGACGAGGTCGAAGGCGACCCGCACGAAGCCGTAAAGCGCGACCTTGGTCATGACCCCGCTCATCAGCGCCGAGACATGGCTCGGTGCGGCCGGGTGCGCGACCGGCAGCCAGACATGCAGCGGCATGAGGCCCGCCTTCGATCCCGCGCCAACCATCATGAGCGCCAGGACCAGAGCCGCCAGCCCGGGGCTTCGCGTGACGGCCCGGATCGCCGCGAAGTCATAGCCGCCTTCGGCACCCGCCATGAGACCGAAGGCAAGCAACAGGACCATGGTCCCGAAACCCGCCATCACGAGGTAGAGATATCCCGCCGTCCGCGTCGCCTCGTCGCGGTGATGGGTCAGCACGAGCGCCCAGGACAGGAGCGACATCACTTCCCACGACACGAGGAACGTGAAGGCGTCGTCGGCAAGCAGGACCAGCGTCATCGCGGCAAGGAATCCGGGAAAGAAGGGCAACACCCGGTGGGGTTCGTGCTCGTGCCGACCGTAACCGATGGCGAAGACGCTGGCCGAGACCCCGCCGGTGCCAAGGATCACCAGGAACACCGCCGAAAGCGCGTCGAGGCGAAGATGCGCACCAAGCCAGGGCAGGCCGACGGGAACCGTCATCGCGGATGCATCCGCCTGCGTCGCCAGCGTCCATATGCCCACGAGTGCCAAGGCAAGACAGAAGACCGCGCTGGCCGCGTAGACCGCCGCCGAGGCCGCCGTCAGACCGCGCATGGCCGTCGCGGCGACCGAGAGCGCGAGCAGGCAGAGCGCGATTCCGGCCGCAGCGGCGATCATTTCTCGCCTCGACGGCCAACCGCGGCGCTCTCGTCATCCCGGACGGCCGGGCTATGCCGCAGACGCACTCCCCGGCCGCCGCCGCTGCTTGTCGCCCCTTCTGCAATCAGTTCCACCCCTGCCGCCTCGATCGCCGCGACGACCCGCGTCAGGCTCTCGACCGTGCCGCCCACGGTCCGGTCGCTGGCCTCCATCCGCTGAATGGTGGGCACCGAGAGCCCGGCCATCTCGGCCAGGACCTTCTGGTCGACCCCGAGGAGCGCACGCGCTGCCCGGATCTGCGGGCCTGTGATCATCCTTCGAGAAACCTCCGGATACAGACTTGATGCCTGGGACATCTTTCATGATATCAGGTATTACACCCATGTCACCTGCGAGAATTCCCGGATGCCTCGGCTTTCGTGGTCGCGCTGCGGACGGGGTCGCTCTCCTCCCTGCCGCTGAGCGCGAAGGCCGCGATGATCCTGCAGAGACTCGGGGTCTGCCACGCATCGCGCTCTTTGTTCAGCATGGCGCCGATCAGATCAATGGCGGACCCTTCGCAGGGGAATACTCCTATGACCTCAGTGCGGCGCCTGATGTCGCGGTTCAGGCGCGCGACCGCGTGGGTGGGATGTAACCCGGTGCGCTGCCGGCATGGCAAGGCTGACTGCAGAATTGCACCCCCTTTCGACGCAGGAAGATCACTGCTCGCGCCGCACTGTCGATCAGGATGGGCCGCGGTCCCGCCGCCGGCACCGTCGGGTGCACGGAACAGGTGTTGGGGATGTATTCCGCCGACAACCTTAAGTATTTAGTTTTTCGGGATTTTCTTGAATGGTCGGAGCGAGAGGATTTGAACCTCCGACCCCCTGCTCCCGAAGCAGGTGCGCTACCAGACTGCGCTACGCTCCGACTATTGCCGGGCGGGGTTACCGATTCCCGGGGGCTTTGGCAAGGGGGCAGAGCGCGCGCAGTCAGGAAACCCCGTTGCCGCGTCCGCTGAACAGCCGCTGCAGCACGCTCGACTTGGGCGTCGTCGCGGTTTCCGTCCGGCCCCGCGCCTCGATGACCGGCCGGTGGGCCGAGGCACCCGCTCGCGTCTCGCGGAAGACGATGTAGAGGCCCGAGGCGATGATGACGCCGGCGCCGAGGATCGTCGCCCGGTCGGGCGCCTCGTCGAAGAGGAGATAGCCGTAGGCAGTCGCCCAGAGGATCTGCGAGTACTGCATGGGCGCCACGATCGCCGCCTCGCCCGCCCGGTACGCGAGGATGACGAGGAAGGAAGCGGTGAGCCCGAAGGCGGCGATCACGGCCATCAGCCCGAGGTCGGCCAGGGGCATCGGCCGATAGACGTAGGGCATGGCGAGACCGGTGACGATGAAGTTCCCCACCATCGGAAAGAGGAGCAGCACGACCGAGCGTTCGTCTGCCCCGATCTTGCGGACGATGACCGAGGCGGTCGCCCCGCAGACCGCCGCCGTCAGCGCCGCGAGATGGCCGAGCGACAGTTCCGCCTGCCCCGGCCGCATCACGATGATGACGCCGAGAAGGCCGACGATCACGGCCGCCCAGCGGCGTGCCCGCACCTTCTCGCCCAGAAGCGGGATCGCAAGGATGGTGATCAGCAGCGGCGAGGCGAACAGGATCACGTAGACCTGCGCCAGCGGCAGCGTCGAGAAGGCGTAGAAGGCCGAGACACCGGTAACGACCGTGAGAACCGTCCGGAACAGTACCCAACCGGGGTGTCGCGGCCTCAGGCTCGCCTCGCGCGTATCGTTCAGCATGATGACGGCCACGGGCGGGAAGCTCAGAAGCGAGGCGAAGAACACGATCTGGAACGGCGAATAGGCGGCACCGAGGTGCTTCACCACGGCGTCGTGGGTGGCGAAAATGCCCATCGCGAGAAGCGCGAAGATCGCTCCACGGAAATTGTGATGCGCCGTCGCGGGCGTCATGATCGGTGCCTTTCGTCGGTGGTGGCGCCAGCATTGGACGCTCGGGCGCGGATGCACAAGCCCCGGGGCCGGTCCGGCGACAGCGGGCCGTTGCACCGGGCGCGATCCACGGCGAGACTGCCACGGAAACGCAGCGGACGGCGGCATGAGCGGCGACATCCTTACCCTTCTCGGCGGCACCGGCATGTTCCTTCTGGGCATGCGGATGATGACCGGCGCGCTTGGCGAACTGGCCAGCCGGCAGACCCGCGCCGTGCTGCGCCGTGTCACGACCTCGCCCCTCACGGGCGCGGTCGCCGGCGCGGCGACGACGGCGCTGATCCAGTCCTCCTCGGCCACGCTCGTCATGACCATCGGCTTCGTCGGCGCCGGGCTTCTCAGCTTTCCGCAGGCGATGGGCGTCGTCTTCGGCGCAAACGTCGGTACCACCATCACCGGCTGGATGGTCGTCCTTCTGGGCTTCAAGCTGGACCTCGCGCGTCTGGCGCTGCCGCTGCTGTTTGCTGCGGGGCTTCTCCTGGCGCTCGGCCGCGGTAGCTGGGGACGGGTGGGCGGTCTCCTTGCCGGCTTCAGCCTGGTCTTTCTCGGGCTCGACATGATGCAGGCGGGGGCGGAAGGGTTCCGCGACGGCCTGTTGACCTTCGCGCCCACGGCCGAAACGCTCTGGGGGCGGTTGCGGCTCCTCCTCCTCGGGGTCGCGGTCACCGTGGTGATCCAGTCGTCGAGTGCGGGCGTGGCGGCGACGCTCGTCCTTCTCGGCACCGGCGGGCTGAGCTTGCCGCAGGCGGCGGCGATGGTGGTCGGCATGGACATCGGCACCACGTTCAAGTCGGTCGTGGCGACGGTGGGCGGGTCGCGTGACATGCGGCGGACGGCCATTGCGCATGTCGTCTACAACGTCATCACCGGCATCGCGGCCTTCGCCGTGGTGGCAACGGCCGCGCCGGCGCTGGCGCGCGCCTTCGGCGGTGACGAACCGGCGGCTCTGGTGGCCTTTCACACGCTCTTCAACGTTCTTGGCGTCGTTCTCGTCCTGCCGTTCACGCGGCCCTTCGCGCGGCTCATAGAATGGCTCGTGCCCGGCAGCGGTGCGGTCCTCGCCGAGCCGCCGGACCGGCGCCTGCTTGCCGACGCGCCGGCCGCCCTTGACGCCGCGCGCGGCGCCTCGGACGCGGATGCCACGGCGCTTTTCGCCGCGCTGGGGGCGCGGCTCGCCCCCGGTGGGACGAACGAGGCACTGGTGGAACTCGTCCCCCTCATGCAGCCCGCGCTCGAGGATCTCGGCGCCTTTGTCACGCGCATCGCCGTGCCCGACGGACAGGCAGCACCGCTGGCCCGGCGCACCGCTCTTCTGCACCGGATCGACCACATCAACCGGCTCTGGCACCGCGCGGGGGCGGAAGATCGGCTCGCACTCCTGACCGGCGACCCGGTGCTGCGCCGGCCTGCCACCGTGCTCGGCACGGCGCTGCGCCATGCGGCCGCGGCCCCTTCGGCCGAGGGGCAGCATCGCCGGATGAACCGGATCGCCCGGCTCATCGGTGTGCGCGCCGGCCGACTTCGCCGCGCCGCGCTCCTGCGCGAACATGTGGGATTGGTCAGCCCCCGCGACGTCTTCGACCAGACCGACGCAATCCGAAGCCTGGAGCGGATGGCGCAGCACGCCGAGCGCATCCTGCACTACGGCGAGATCGCCGCGATGGATGCGCCGCCGGCCCAGGCCCTGTTGTCGGAGGATGTGGAGAACGCGCGGGCCTGACGCCCGCGCCCGGCGCCGATCAGAGCGACGCGTCGAGGGCCGCGACGATCCGGTCGCCCATTTCCGAGGTCGAAACCGGCTTGCCGCCCTCGGGCCCCATCAGGTCGGCGGTCCGCACGCCGTCCGCCAGCACCTTCTCGACCGCCTTCTCCAGCCTCTCGGCCTCGCCGCCCTGGTCGAAGGAGTAGCGCAGCGCCATCGCGAAGCTGAGGATGCAGGCGATCGGATTGGCCTTGCCCTGGCCGGCAATATCGGGGGCGGAGCCGTGCACGGGCTCATAGAGCGCCTTCGGCCTTCCGTTCGCCATCGGCGCGCCGAGGCTCGCGGAGGGCAGCATCCCGAGCGAGCCCGTCAGCATCGCGGCGAGGTCAGACAGCAGGTCGCCGAAGAGGTTGTCGGTCACGATCACGTCGAACTGCTTCGGCCAGCGGGTCAGCTGCATCGCGCCCGCGTCGGCATACATGTGCGAAAGCTCGACGTCGGGGTATTCCTTGTCGTGCACCTCCTGGACGACCTCGCGCCAGAGGATGCCCGATTCCATGACGTTGGCCTTCTCCATCGAACAGACCTTGTTCGACCGCCGCCGCGCCAGTTCGAAGGCCGAACGCGCCACCCGGGCGATCTCGGATTCGGTGTAGCGCTGGGTGTTGATGCCCACCCGTTCGTTGCCTTCGGTGAAGATCCCGCGCGGCTCGCCGAAATAGACGCCCGAGGTCAGTTCCCGCACGATCATGATGTCGAGCCCGGCGACGACCTCCTTCTTCAGCGACGAGAAGTCGGCCAGCGCGTCGAAGCACTGGGCCGGGCGCAGGTTGGCGTAGAGGTCCATCTCCTTCCGGAGCCTGAGAAGCCCGCGCTCGGGCTTCACCTCGAAGGGCAGCTTGTCGTATTTCGGCCCGCCGACGGCGCCCAGAAGCACCGCATCCGCCGCCTGCGCCTTCGCCATCGTGTCGTCGTGAAGCGGCGTCCCATGCTTGTCATAGGCAGAGCCGCCGACGAGATCCTCGCTCACGTCGAAGCTCAGCCCGCGCCTGGCGCCCATCCAGGCGATGATCTTCTTTACCTCGGCCATGACTTCAGGGCCGATGCCGTCGCCGGCGAGGATGAGGAGGGAGGGATTGGCCACGGGCGGGGCTCCTTGAAAGCTGCGCAAACTCCCCGCCCGCCTAGCCAATGGCCGCCCCGCGGTCAAGCGCCGGGGCCACACCGCGGGCACGAGCGTGGAGCCGTCAAGGGCGATGGTGTAGGCTGAGTCCGCACTGCAAGCGAGGTCACCGATGTCCCGCACCGTCCTCGTCCTCGGATCCTCGGGCCATTTCGGCGCACAGGCGGCGCGCGCCTTCGCGGCGGCCGGGTGGGAAGTGCGGCCCTACCGCCGCGGCTCCGACATGACCGCCGCCGCGAAGGGTGCAGACCTTGTCGTCCATGCGATGAACCCGCCCAACTACCACGACTGGGCGAGGCTCGTCCCTGAGATCACCGGTGCCGTCCTGGCCGCCGCCCGTGCGTCGGGCGCGACGGTCCTGATCCCTGGCAATGTCTATGTCTTCGGCATCGAACCCGCACCCTGGGGCGCGGCGACACCGCACCGACCGGTCGCCCGCAAGGGTCGCATCAGGGCCGAGATGGAGGAGCGCTTCCGCGACGCCGCGGCAACGGGTCTGCGCACGATCCTTCTGCGCGCCGGGGATTTCATCGACCCGGATGCGCCGGGCGGCCTCTTCGACCGCTTCGTGATCGGCAAGGCGGCCAAAGGGGTCATCGCCACCCTCGGCGACCCCGACGCCGCCCATGCCTGGGCCTACCTGCCGGACATGGCCCGCGCGGCCGTCGAACTGGCCGCGCGGCACGACGCCCTTGCCGCGTTCGAGGACGTACCCTTCCCGGGACTCGCGTTCTCCACCCGCGAGCTTGCGGCGACCGTCACCCGGCACACCGGCCGGCCGATGCGGATCGCGCGCTTTCCCTGGTGGATGATGACGTTGGCCTCCCCCGTCTGGGAACTCGCGCGCGAACTTGGCGAGATGCGCTATCTCTACGACCACCCGCACTGGCTCGACGGTCGAAAACTCGCCAGCCTCCTCCCGGACTTGGACATGACGCCACTCGACGACGTGCTGGCGCGGTTCCTCTCCCGTGGCTGAGGCGCTTGCCGTTTCGGCCGCCGCCCCGCAGGATGGCGCGAACGGAGGCCCGATGCACATCCTCGATCTCGGCGACATCCAGCTTCACTGGCGCGAAGACGGCGACCCGGCCGGGTGGCCCGTCGTCTTCGCCAATGCGCTCGGCACCGATTTCCGGCTTTGGGACAGGATCGTGCCGCTCCTGCCGAAGTCGCTCCGCCTCATCCGCTACGACATGCGCGGGCACGGGCTTTCCTCCTGCCCGCCCGGCCCCTATGCGATGGGCGCCCTGGTGCGGGATGCCGAACGGCTTCTTGATGCCCTCGGGGTGAAGGATTGCGTCTTCGTCGGCCTCTCGATCGGCGGCATGGTCGCCCAGGGCCTCGCCGTGAAGCGGCTCGATCTCGTCCGCGCGCTCGTGCTCTCGAACACCGCCGCGAAGATCGCCACGCCCGCCCTCTGGGCCGACCGCATCGCCGCCGTCCGGGAGGGCGGAATCGAGGCGGTTGCCGACGCGACGATGGAGCGCTGGTTCGCCAAGCCCTTGCGCGAGGGAGCAGAGATCCTGGGGTGGCGAACCATGGTCACGCGTCAGCCGGTAGAGGGCTATCTCGGCTGCATGGCCGCCATCTCCGGTACCGACTTCTACACGCCGACATCGGGGCTGACGCTGCCGGCGCTGGTGATCGCCGGGGCGGAGGATGGCTCCACGCCGCCCGATCTCGTGCGCGAGACGGCGGAGTTGATCAAGGGCGCGCGGTTCGAGCTTATCCGGGGCGCGGGTCACCTGCCCTGCGTTGACAGGCCCGCAGAATTCGCCGGCGTCCTCTGCGGCTTCCTCGCAGGGATCGGGCACGGCTGAGATGGCGGCATTCCTCCTCGTCCATGGCTCCTGCCACGGCGCCTGGTGCTGGCGTGACGTGATCCCCGCACTCACCGGCCTAGGTCACAGCGCCCGCGCCGTCGACCTGCCGGCCCATGGCGAGGACCGGACGCCCGCAGCGGCGGCGACGCTCGATCTCTACGCCGACGCGATCCTCGCGGCGGCCGACCGCGGAGTGACGCTCGTCGGCCATTCCGCCGCGGGCTATCCGATCACGCTGGCGGCGATGCGCGCACCCGACCGCTTCCGCCGGATGGTCTACCTCTGCGCCTATGTGCCGGCGGCGGGCAGGTCGCTGGTGGAGATGCGCAGGGCCGGGCCGCGCCAGCCGCTGCGGGGCATCGTCCGCCCCGATCCCGGGGGCATCACCTATTCGGTCGATCCGGCAGGCGCGCGCGCCACCTTCTACCATGACTGCCCGGACGAGGCGCTGGACTTCGCGCTGCCCCGGCTCTGCCCGGAGCCTGTCCTGCCGCAGTCCACCCCCCTGCCGCCCCACGATGACGGTCCGCAGGTCGAGCGGCACTATGTGCTCTGCGAAGATGACCATACGATCCCTCCGGAATACCAGGAGACCATGGCGGCCCCCTTCGCGCCCGGCCGCGTCCATCGCCTGCCGTGCGGCCATTCACCCTTCTTCGCCATGCCCGCCCGCCTCGCCGCTCTCCTGGCCGCGATCGCGCGGGACGGGTCATCGGCCCCCCTTCCCTTCGCCCGCGCGCCGGGCTAGCCTCCTGCCGCCCGGACGGCCCCATCCGCGCCGGCCCGGAACCCCATGCAGAACCGCCTCGCCCTTGTGTTCATCCTCGTGACGGTGATGATCGATTCCATCGGGATCGGCATCATCTTCCCGGTCATGCCCGACCTCATGCGCGAGGTGACGGGGGCCGATCTTGCCTCGGCCTCGCTCTGGGGCGGGCTCCTCGCCACCTCCTTCGCCGCCATGCAGTTCCTCTGCGGCCCGATCGTCGGCAACCTCTCGGACCGCTACGGGCGGCGCCCGGTGATGCTCATCGCGCTCATGGTCATGGCGCTCGACTACGCGATCATGGCCGTCGCGCAGTCGGTCTGGCTCCTCCTCCTCGGCCGGCTCATCGCCGGCGCGGCGGCGGCGACCTACGCCACCGCGGCCGCCTACGTGGCGGACATTTCCGCGCCGGGGGCGCGGGCGAAGAACTTCGGGCTGATCGGAGCGGCCTTCGGCGCGGGCTTCGTCGCCGGGCCCCTCGTCGGCGGGATCGCCGCCGAATGGGGCACGCGCGTGCCCTTCTGGACGGCGGCGGCCGTCGCCGCGCTGAACGCGGTCTTCGGCTTCTGGGTTCTGCCCGAGAGCCTCGGCGCCGACAAGCGCCGTCCCTTCAGCCTCGCCCGCGCCAACCCCTTCGCCGCGTTCCGCGCCATCGGCAATCTGCCGGGTCTCGGGCGGATGCTGGCGATCATGTTCCTCTACACCCTCGCCTTCCAGTCCTACCCCTCGGTCTGGGCCTTCTTCGGCACCGAACGCTTCGGCTGGAACGCATGGTGGAACGGCCTCTCGCTCGCGGCCTTCGGCATCTGCATGGTCGTCGTGCAGGGGTTCCTGGTCGCCCCGGCCACCAGGGCCTTCGGCGAACGCCGGACGGCGGGCTATGGCATGGCGCTCGAAACCCTCAGCTTCGGCTTTTACGGCGTCGTCACCTCGGGCTTCTGGGCACTCGCCTTCACGCCGGTCGCGGCCATCGCCGGAATCGCCGGGCCGGCGCTTTCCGGGCTCATGTCGAACGCCACGCCCGACGACCAGCAGGGCGAGCTTCAGGGCGTTCTCGCCGCCGTCCAGGCCGTCGGGATGGGCCTCGCGCCAATGGTGATGACGTCCGTCTTCTGGGCCTTCACGCGGCCCGGGACGAGCTTTTACCAGCCCGGCGCGCCCTTCCTGCTCTCCGGTCTTCTCATGGCGGCAGCGGTGGTCCTGCTCGTCGCCCCCGCCGGCCGGCGCCACCCCACCGCGCCGCGCCCGCAGGAGACGCCATGAAAGAGCTCCGCGCCGCCGTCTGCCACACCTTCGGTGAACCGCTCCGCATCGAGACCGTGCACCTGCGCGCGCCGGGCCGCGGCGAGGTCGAGGTGACGCTTGCCGCCTGCGCGATCTGCCATTCCGACATCACCTACATCGACGGCGGATGGGGCGGCGATCTGCCGGCGGTTTACGGCCACGAGGCCGCCGGCCACGTCAGCCGCACCGGCCCCGGCGTCACCGCCCATGCCGAGGGCGACCCGGTCCTCGTGACGCTCATCCGCTCCTGCGGCACCTGCGCCGCCTGCGCATCCGGCCGCCCCACGCTCTGCACCGCGCCGCCGGCGTTGCCGCCGGTGCTTGCCCTTCGCGATGGCCGCCCCGTCGCCCAGGGGCTCAACTGCGCCGCCTTTGCCGAGCGCGTCGTCGTCCACGCGAGCCAGCTCGCACCGCTGCCGGCCGCGATCCCGCTCGACGCGGCCTCGCTTCTCTCCTGCGGCGTCATCACCGGCCTCGGCGCCGCCGTCAACACCGCCGCAATCCGCCCCGGCGAGGTCGTCGTCGTCATCGGCGCGGGTGGCGTGGGCCTCAACGCCATCCAGGGCGCGCGCCTCGCCGGTGCCGCCCGGATCATCGCGGTGGACATGACGGGGGAGAAACTCGCCGCCGCGCGCGATTTCGGCGCCACCGATGGCGTCCTCGCCACCGATCCGAAGCCCTGGGCCGCGGCGAAGCGGATCGCCGGCCGCGGCGCCGACGCCGTCCTCGTGACGGTCGGCGCGATCCCGGCCTACGACGCCGCCCCGCGCTATCTCGCCCCAGGCGGGCGCCTCGTCGCGGTCGGGATGCCGCATTCCGGGCAGCGATCCGCATGGGAACCGGTGATCCTCGCCGCGACCGGCCAGCGGATTCTCGGCTCCTTCATGGGCGACACCGTGCTGGCCCGCGACATCCCCTGGATCTCCGACCTCTGCGGCCAGGGCCGGCTGAAGCTCGACGCCCTCATCTCCGGCCGCTGGCCGCTCGACGAGATCAACGCGGCCATCGACGACACCCGCTCGGGCGCGGCACGGCGCAACGTCATCGTGTTCTGAGACACTTCCCCTTTCAGCCCGGCCGCAATACCTTCGGGCGTGCCGGGTCGGTCTGCCCCCGGCGGCGGGGAGGACCCATGCGGCTCAAGGATCTCGAAATCTTCACCGTGGCTCCCCCTGCCCCCGGCTGGGGCGGGCGCTACTGGCTCTTCGTCAAGCTCACCACCGACGACGGGATCGCGGGCTATGGCGAATGCTATGCCTCGACCGTAGGCCCGAAGGCGATGGCGGCGGTCATCGAGGATGTCTTCTGCCGACACATGGCCGGCACCAGCCCCGAAGAGATCGAGCTGATGTTCCGCCGCGCTTTTTCGTCGGGCTTCACCCAGCGTCCAGACCCCACCGTCATGGGCGCCTTCTCGGGACTGGAGATCGCGTGCTGGGACATTCTCGGCAAGGCGAGGGGCCGCCCGGTCTGGGCGCTTCTCGGCGGGCTCATGAATGAAAGGCTCCGCTCCTACACCTACCTATATCCCGAGCCCGGAAAGGAGAGCGCCGCATTCTGGGTCTGCCCCGACATGGCGGCAGAAGCCGCGGCGCGTTTCGTCGGTATGGGCTTCACCGCGGTGAAATTCGACCCCGCCGGCCCCTACACGATCCGCGGCGGGCACGACCCAAGCCAATCGGACATCACCCGTTCGGTCGCCTTCTGCCGGGCGATCCGCGAGGCGGTGGGCGACCGGGCCGACCTCCTTTTCGGCACCCACGGCCAGTTCAACGTCGCGGGCGCCGTAAGGCTCGCCCAGGCGATCGAACCCTATGGCCCCTTGTGGTACGAGGAGCCGATCCCGCCCGACAACCTCCTCGACTTCGCCGAGGTGCAGAAGGCGGTGCGGATTCCGGTAGCCACGGGCGAGCGCTTCACCACCAAGGCGGAGTTTGCCACCGTGCTCAGGACCGGCGGTGCCCGCATCCTCCAGCCGGCCCTCGGCCGCGCGGGCGGCATCTGGGAGGGCAAGAAGATCGCCGTCATCGCCGAAGCCTTCACAGCGCAGGTCGCACCCCATCTCTACGCCGGGCCGGTCGAGTGGGCGGCCAACATCCATCTCGGCGCTTCGATCCCGAACCTCCTCATGGTCGAGACGATCGAGACCGGCGGCGCCTTCCACCTGAAGCTGGTCCGCAATTCGATCCGCTGGGACGACGGCTACGTGATCGTGCCGACCGAACCCGGCCTCGGCATCGACTTCGACGAGGACCTCGCCCGCGCCCATCCCTACACCGGCGAGCAACTGCACCTCGAAATGCAGGAAGCGCCCTGCGACTACCGCCGCCCGAACCTCTTCGAGGGCGGGGCCCCCAGAAAGGACTGAACGATGGGCGCCATCGTGGTCCTCGGCGTCTTCATGGCCGACCTCACCTTCCGCGCCGCACGCCAGCCGCGCATGGGAGAGACGCTGCCGGGCCTCGGATTCGCGATGGGACCCGGTGGCAAGGGATCGAACCAGGCCGTAGGGGCGGCGAAGGCCGGGGGCGAGGCCCGCATCATCACCCGCCTCGGCCGGGACGCCTTTGCAGAAATGGCCCGCGCGACCTGGGCCGCCGCAGGCGTGACGCCCGACGTGACGGAAGACGCCGAAAGCCACACCGGCGCGGCCTCCATCTTCATCGAAGCCGCGACGGGTGACAACGCCATCATCATCGCGCCAGGCGCGGCGGGCCGCATCTCGGTCGCCGACATCGAGGCTCGCGCGCCGCTCATCGCCGGCGCTTCCATCTTCATGACCCAGCTCGAACAGCCGCTTGACGCCGCCCTCCGCGCGCTCCAGATCGCCCGTGCGGGCGGTGCGCGGACCATCCTCAACCCCGCCCCCGCCGCGCCCCTGCCCGAAGGGACGCTGGCGCTCTGCGACTACCTCACCCCGAACGAGTCCGAGGCGGAGCTTCTCACCGGCCTGCCCGTCACCACGCTCAACGAGGCCCGGACGGCCGCCGCGGCGTTGCGCGGTGCCGGCGCCGGCACGGTGATCCTGACGCTCGGGGAGAAGGGCGCACTCTATCACGACGGGTCGGAAAGCACGCTGGTCCCGGCCTTCGACGCCGGTCCGGTGGCCGAGACGACGGGCGCGGGCGATGCCTTCAACGGCGCCTTCGCGGCTGCGCTCGCGCGCGGCATGGCACCCCGGGACGCGGTCCGTTTCGGCTGCGCGGCGGCCGCGATTTCGGTCACCAGGCCCGGAGCGGCAGCGTCGATGCCGACGCTGACCGAGATCGAGGAGATCCTTGCGCGCGGTTGAGATGGACCGGACCCGATCGCCGGGACCGTGGTGACGAGGGGGAATTGCGCTGCCGGCGCGACGCCGGGCCGAGGGTCGTCAGCTGCCGCCGGATCGTGCCGGCCGCTCATTCCCGGGCAATCACGTCGCGATCGCGAGAAGGACCAGCAGGGCCGCCGCTCCGAGGACGAAGGCCAGCACCGGCCCGAGGTCGATATCGTCCATCACGGCCGACAAAAGCTTTGGTCCCGCCCGATCATGTGAATCGGGCGGGACCAGTTCGGGAAATACCTCTGCACTCTTACGCACCGAACGCACTCGCTAACCCTTTAAGAACAATCAGTTACTCTATGCCTGCAATTATGCGCCGGTTCGCCCCCGCAACAAACCTGTCTAGTTGGACAAGACCCCTTTGACGTTCGTGCACAATGAATCCGCCGCCGGCCGATTACGGCTCTCCGGCCGGAAAATCCTCCATCCGGCCGCCCAAATCCCGCCACAAAGTGGACACTGTCCTGCCATGATCGCCGCGCCCGGCCGTCGCGACGCAGGTCGCGCGACTCAGCCCGGCGGGCGATTCGAGGCGCCCGTGACGGTCTCTGCGGCCGGCGAGAGGGAGAGATGGCGATCCCGGGAGGACTCGAACCCCCGACCTACTGCTTAGAAGGCAGCTGCTCTATCCAGCTGAGCTACGGGACCGCATGGCCCCCTTTAGCGGCAGCCGGCGGTTTCAGGCAAGGCCAAGCGTCATGAAGACGCTGTGGGGATCCTCGCGATAGCCCTCGAACGGCGCGCATTCGACAAAGCCTGCCCGGGCGTAGAGCGCACGGGCCGGGGCGAAGATGGGCTCCGCGCCGGTCTCGAGACTGATCCGGCGGCAGCCTTCCGCCCGGGCGTGGGCAATCAGATGGTCGAGCAGGAACCGCGACAGCCCCCGCCCCCGCGCCTCGGCCAGCACATGCATCGACTTAATCTCGGCATGCCCCGGGTCGATCCGCTTGAGCGCGCCCATGCCGACAGGACGGCCATCCTCTCGGATCACGAAGAAATCGATCCCCGGAAGCGCCAGTGCATCGGCCGAAAGCATGTGGATGCTTTCCGGCGGGGTTTCGGCGTGCATGTCGGCGGTGTGCCGTTCGTGCAGGAGCGCGAGTTCGGGATCGCAGGGATCGGCGCGGGCGATGACCGGCGGGCTCATGGCTTACCCCCTGGCAGCGGGCTCATTGCATCTTCGCCAGCGCGGACATGTCGGTGCCGTTCACCAGCACTTTGCCGTCGGCCGTCATCTCGATGTCCCAGACGAAGCGGCCGACGCCAGCGGGCTTCGCCATGCCGCGCAGCATCATGATGCCCGGAACGGCACCCGACCGCACATCCTCCGGCGCCGCGTTCAGCGCCTCGAGCGTGGCGTCGATGCCCGTCGCCCCAACCGTGACCTGGCCCTCGGGCATCCGGCCGGGACCCGCGTCGAAACCGCCCTCGTAGTCGAACGCATAGGTCGGCGTCCGGACTCCCTGCGGGGCAAGGGTGATGGTGACCTTGCCCTCGGGCAGAAGCGCCGCGAGGAGTTTCGCGTCAAAGTCCGCGCCCGGCTCGAAATCCGGTCCGATCGCGTCGAGAAGCAGCGCCGCCGGTGCCGCGAGATCGAAGCCCGAGACGGCGACGTCGATCGCCGCATCGAACGGGACAAGAGGCGGCACCCAGGCCGGCATGAGTTCGGTCGGGAGCTTCAGCCCCTTGACCGTGGCACTTTCGCGGAAATGTCCGTCGGAGACAGCGCCGCTCATGTCGAGGGCGAAGGCGAAGCTTTCGGCCGAGCCGGCGCCAAAGGGGGTCGTCACGCCAACGTCACGCGCCTCGCCCTTGCCCGAGAGCGACGACCACAGCGGAAGCGCCCGGCGGAGCGTCGCCTTCAAACCGTCGGTATCCGCCTTGATCGCCGCTTCCGAGGGATGAGCGACGAACCAGGCGAGGAGCGCATAGAGCGCCTCGGTCCGCAGTGCCCTTCCCTCGGCTGTGGCGGCATAGCCCGCGACAGTGATGTCGGCGCTGAGCGGCATCGCTTCGCCGCCACCCGTGCCGGGCATGACGCGGATCGTCTCGGCAATGCCCTCCGCGGCGTATCGCATCTCGGCGTCGACCCCGCTGCCTGTTACGGCGGCTTCGGCCGAAGTCTCCGCCGAAACGGTAGCGACGTCGTAGTGCACCTCGGTCACTGTCCCGTCCGGCTCCGTCTGGGTCTGGCGCGAGGTGACCCCGCTCGCCGTCGTCGCCGAAGTGCGGCAGGCCATGAGCGCCGTGTCGAAGGTGCAGTCCATCGCCATCTCTTCCGCCGCAGCCTCGAAGGTGAGCCTGCCGGGAACGTCGAGCCTGATCGACAGACGCTCGTTCTGCGCCACGGCCCAGGTGCCGTCGCCGTTGTCGGTGAGCCGGAAGTGGAAGGGCGAGACCTCGGCCGTGATGCCTTGACCGGCCAGCGCAATCCAGGGCGCGGGATCGAGTGTCACGGCGTAGCTGTCCCCCTCCGGGACAACGGCGATCACGCCCGGCGCCCGACCGAGATAGGTGGCAAGCGCGCTGTCGATCGCGGCCGCCCCCTCGGGCGTTGCCGGCGCAGCGGAAAGGGGCACGGCGGTGGAGCACAGCAGTGCGAAAGCGGTAAGCGATCGGATCATGAAATCTTCCCGTGGCGTCCGGAAGACAAACGGGGCGCCGTTGCCTGCGCCCCGCGTCCGGTGGTGAGGCTCCCGGCCATGCCGGATCAGTGGGTCCAGGGGCTGCGGCGATCGGTGGCGAAGTTCTCGCCATAACCGCGCGGGCGGATGTTCGGCTGGCGCTTGTGCGGTTCGGTCACGATGTAGTCGATCCCGTGTACCCGGGCGTAGTCCTCGGCTTCCGCGCGGCTTTCGAAGCGAAGGCGGACCTGGGTCTGGGTGTCACCCGAACCGGTCCAGCCCATCAGGGGATCGACCTGGCGCTCCTCGGACGGGGCGAACTCCAGGATCCACTGGCGGGTCTTGGCCATCCCGGATTGCATCGCATTGCGGGATGGCTGGTAGATGCGCGCACGCATGGGCAAACTCCGTCATGGTCCGGGCTCCTTATCCCGAATGACGGCGGTCCGCGCAAGAGGCTCGCGGACGGGATGGCTCCACTTCCGCGCCGGCGCATGTCCCTCAGGCCTCGCGCGGCCGCAGCGCCCCGGTGGTCGCAAGGACGATCGCCCCGGCGAGGCAGGCGGTGGCGGTGGCAAAGGTCACGGCGAGGCCCTGCACGACGGCCTCGGGGCGGGCGGCTCCGATGTCGGGCGTCCCGACCGCCAGGGCGAAAAGCGCCCCCATCGCTGCTGCCCCGGTGATCAGACCGAGGTTCCGCGACAGGTTGAGAAGCCCGGAGACCGTTCCCTTCCGGTCGGGCCCTGCATCCGCCATGATCGCCGTCGTGTTGGCCGCAAGGAAAAGCTGGTATCCCGGCGTCAGGATGGCCATCGCTGCAACATAGCCGCCAACGCCGGCGATGCCCGGCAGCACCGCGAAGGCCATGCTGCCAGCAGCCATCAGGGCGATGCCGGCGACAGCCATCCTCGCCGCGCCGAAGCGGTCCACGGTCCGGCCGGCGGGAAGGCCGCTCAAGGCCGCGAGCACCGGCCCCACCGCCATCACGGCGCCGACGTGTCCCGGGTCGAGTCCGAGGCCGCGCGACAGGACGAACGGCCCGACAACCAGCGTCGCCATCATCACCGCCGCTACCACCGCGTTCATTGCGAGCCCCGCGGCCATCACCGGATCGCGCAGCGCGGCCGGCGCGATCATCGGCCGTTCCGCGCGCGCCTCGACGCGCAGGAAGAGCGCGCCGCCCGCAACCGCGAGAAGGAGGAGCGCCGCGCGCAGCGCGCCCCGGGCATCGTCCAGCGTGAGCGCCATCGCATAGGCGCCGAGCGTCAGCGCGAGCACCGCCATGCCGGCGCGGTCGAAGGACGGCACTTGCCGCGCGGTGCCGGTCGCCGGCAGGAACCGGCGCACCGTCAGCATCGCGACCACCCCTGCGGCCATCAAGACGACGAAGACCGCCCGCCAGCCGGCCGCCCCGATCAGGAGACCGCCGAGCGCCGGACCGAGGGCGGTCCCGACCGCCGACATCGACCCGAGAATCCCGATGGCGCGTCCGGCCTTGCCCTCCGGTGCGGTGTCGCGGGCGAGCGCGACGGTCAGCGCCATCATCGCCGCCGCCCCCGCACCCTGCGCCGCCCGCGCTGCGACGAGGACCGGCAGGGTCGGCGCCGCGGCACAAACCACCGAGGCGAGGGAGAAGAGCGCGATCCCCCCGCCCAGAACCCGCCGGTGGCCGAAGCGGTCGCCCAGTTGTCCGGCCCCGACGACCAGCGTCGTCACGCTCAGAAGGTAGGCGATCGTCACCCACTGGGCGCCGGCGAAGCTTGCGCCAAGGTCCGCCGCGATGTCCGGCAGCGCGATGTTGGCGCCGCTGATGCCGAGGGCACCAAGAAGCGTGGTCAACGCCAACCCAGCCATCACGCCGCGCGCCGGCCCTGTCTTTCGGGTCTCCTGTACCTTGTCCATTCCTGTCTCCTGTTGCGGGAATCATCCTGGACAGGCAAGCTACGACTTCAAGTCAACTTGAGGTCAAGCATGAAATTTCTGGACATCGGCACGGTCGCGGAACAGTCCGGCGTTCCGCCCTCGACGTTGCGCTACTACGAGGAAATCGGACTCATATCGTCGCTCGGCCGGCATGGCCTGCGGCGCCAGTTCGGGCCAGAGGTTCTGCTGCAACTCTCGCTGATCGCGCTCGGCAAGTCGGCGGGGTTTTCGCTGGGCGAGATCGCGGGAATGTTCGGGTCCGATGGGGCGCCGGACCTGCCCCGCGCCGACTTCCATGCGCGGGCCGACGCGCTGGACCTTCAGATTCGCGGCCTGACCACCCTGCGCAACGCGCTGCGGCACGTCGCAGACTGCCCGGCCCCCTCGCATCTGGAATGTCCGACGTTCCGTCGGCTCATCCGTCTCGCGGGACGCCGGTCGCGGCCTGCCGGCCGGTCCGGCGCACCGACACCGGTGGCGCGCGATCAACGAACGGGCAAGCAGGGCTGACTGCCGGTCACATGCTCAGGGAGCGTGGGTGGGTGGTGGCTGGGTGAGGGCCAGGACCGGCAGCCAGCGCTGCTTGCCCACCCTTCTTACGGGCCGGATTGCTCGAATACAACTAAAAGTTGTTTTAAAGACGACCGGATCGCGCATATTCCTGCCGACGCGAACAGTTCCTCCCGCGCCCCGGCATCGTTTCTTCGGCAGGAACGTCCGCGCCGCCGCATCGCGCTTGAACCGGAACAAAAACGGACCAATCTAGGGGCCGAAGGAGAGGCCCATGCCCCACAACAACACCAACGCCCCTGTCGCCCGGCCCGACGTCCTGACCCGGCCGAAGCTGGAAGGCGGGCGGCGATTCGTGATGAAGACCGATTTCGAGCCGGCCGGCGACCAGCCGACCGCGATCGTGGAACTTGCCGAAGGCGTGAAGGCGGGCGAGCGCGACCAGGTGCTTCTCGGCGCGACCGGCACCGGCAAGACCTTCACCATGGCCAAGGTGATCGAGGAAACCCAGCGCCCGGCGATCATCCTCGCCCCGAACAAGACGCTCGCCGCCCAGCTTTACGGCGAGTTCAAGGGTTTCTTCCCGGAGAACTCGGTCGAGTATTTCGTCAGCTACTACGACTACTACCAGCCCGAGGCCTATGTCGCCCGGACCGACACCTATATCGAGAAGGAAAGCCAGATCAACGAACAGATCGACCGGATGCGCCACTCGGCCACCCGGGCGCTTCTGGAACGCGACGACGTGATCATCGTCGCCTCGGTTTCGTGCATCTACGGCATCGGCTCGGTCGAGACCTATTCGGCGATGACCCAGGACATGGAAGTGGGCAAACTCTACGAGCAGCGGAAATTCCTGTCCGAGCTGGTCGCCCAGCAATACCGCCGCGCCGATGCCGCCTTCCAGCGCGGCGCCTTCCGCGTCAAGGGCGACACCGTCGATGTCTGGCCCGCCCATCTCGAGGACCGCGCCTGGAAGTTCAGCTTCTTCGGCGAGGAACTCGAAGGCATCACCGAGTTCGACCCGCTCACCGGCCAGAAGACCGACAGCTTCGAGAAAATCCGCATCTATGCCAACAGCCACTACGTCACCCCCCGCCCCACCCTGCAGCAGGCGATCAAGGGCATCCGGGTGGAGCTTGCCCAGCGGCTGAAGCAGTTGCAGGACGAAGGCAAGCTCCTCGAAGCCCAGCGCCTCGAACAGCGCACCAATTTCGATCTCGAGATGCTGGAGGCCACCGGCTCCTGCGCCGGGATCGAGAATTACTCCCGCTACCTCACCGGCCGCGCCCCCGGCGAACCGCCGCCCACCCTCTTCGAATTCATCCCCGACCACGCCATCGTCTTCGCCGACGAATCCCACGTCTCGGTCCCGCAGATCGGCGGCATGTACAAGGGCGACTTCCGGCGGAAGTTCACGCTGGCCGAACACGGCTTCCGGCTCCCCTCCTGCATGGACAACCGCCCCTTGAAGTTCGAGGAATGGGATGCGATGCGCCCGCAGAGCGTCTTCGTCTCCGCCACGCCCGCCGCGTGGGAGCTGGAGCAGACCGGCGGCGTCTTCACCGAACAGGTGATCCGCCCGACCGGCCTTCTGGACCCGCAGGTCGAAATCCGCCCCGTCGAGATGCAGGTGGACGACCTTCTCGACGAGGTCCGCAAGGTCGCCGCCAGGGGCTTCCGCACCCTCGTCACCACGCTCACCAAGCGCATGGCCGAGGACCTGACCGAATACATGCACGAACAGGGCATCCGGGTCCGCTACATGCATTCCGACATCGATACCATCGAACGGATCGAGATCCTGCGCGACCTCCGCCTCGGCGCCTTCGACGTGCTCGTCGGCATCAACCTTTTGCGCGAGGGGCTCGACATCCCCGAATGCGGACTGGTGGCGATACTGGATGCCGACAAGGAAGGCTTCCTGCGTTCCGAGACCTCGCTGATCCAGACCATCGGCCGGGCGGCGCGGAACGCGGAAGGCAGGGTCATCATGTATGCCGACCGGGTGACGGGCAGCATGGAGCGCGCGCTGGCCGAGACCAACCGGCGCCGCGACAAGCAGATCGCCTATAACGAGGCGCACGGCATCACCCCGCAGACGATCAAGAAGAACGTCGAGGACATCCTCGCCGGGCTCTACAAGGGCGACGTCGACATGAACCGCGTGACGGCCAGGGTCGACCGCCCGATGCACGGCGCCAACCTCGAGGCGCATCTGGACGGCTTGCGGACGGCAATGCGCAAGGCGGCCGAGAACCTGGAATTCGAGGAGGCCGCCCGGATCAGGGACGAGGTCAAGCGGCTGGAGGCGGTCGATCTGGTGCTGTCGGACGATCCTTTGGCGCGGCAATCGGCGGTCGAGGAGGCGGTCGGCGAGGCGGTGAAGGCGCGGGGGAGGTCGACGGCCGGGCGACCGGGACAGCGGGGCGGGAGGAGGAGGGGGTAAATACATGCAGTACGTAGTGCGCATTATTGATTACGGTGAAGAACCCGACTTCAAATCCTTTGGCGACCTGCGAGATGCACGGCGGCGATACAATCGTGCAGCGTTTAGGGCGCTGGAAGATGAATTGCAGTCCGTGGCTCTATTTCGTGTCGAAACCGACGACGTCAGAAAGGCAGTCGACGCCGTGAAAGAGGGCAACTCAGGTGTGGCGGCATTGATGGAACTTACGGAAGACACTGAGACGACCGTTAGTAGGCTAAAATTGGATATCGATCTTTGATGAATCGTAGATACGTAAGACAGGAATGAAACAGCTACATGCTACTATTGAGGACTGTAGAATTTGGGGAAGATTCTCCGAACGCTTTGAAGCCTATGGTACAGTATCCGAACTTGTAGATCGCAGTCGTTGGATCGGATTGGATGGTCATTTGTGGTCAATGATCAAGATTGAAGCGGACGATGCAAAGTATTTGGTGCGTAGCTATCGCACTGAAGCGCAATACCACGAAGCTATTCCTACAATTGACTCGGCTGAAAAGACATTTCTTGAATTCAAAGGATATAAGATCAAGCGGAGTTTCTTTGCCTCGCCGATTTGGGTTTGTCAAGTATTAGTACAGTTTGATGCCTCCTATGCGATACTAGGATACTTCGCAAGACGGAATTTAGTGACTATCTGTGACTATCTGGAAATTGTCTCTTCGTCCGAAGCGAAATTAATGGATACAGCAATCGCCGCAATCGCGGTTGAGAATCTTTAGCAGACCGTAGCGGGGGCGAACCTCCACATTGACACATGCTCATCCACCACTGCCGAACAAGCAAACTCCTTCCTCAACCCGCCCTTAACCGTCCCGCGCCAATCCTCCGCCCATGCGGAACCTGAACTCCCCCCTCTCGCCCGAGGTCTGGTTGAAGGACCTTTTCGCCTCCAAGGCGGTGCAGGAGGGTGCCGTGATCCGCCGCAAGGCGCGGGACATCGAACGCTTCGTGGGCATGGAGCGCTTCATGGCCGAGATCGACCGGCGCGGCTACCAGGTCGCCGAGAATTCCGGCCAGTTCGTCATCTTCTGCAACCGCGCGCCCATCCGCTGGCTCACCCCGCCCCGATAGGGCGATCCGCGCTTTCTTGAAAAGAAAACGCTACCCGAAATCCTTTCAGGATTTCGGCGCAGCATCGACCCTGCCTCCACCTCTGGACGGGCGCCCCGCTTCCGCTATCCTCGCCCCCATGACCGAGATGCCCGCTCACACGGATGCCTACCGCCCCGCCGAGATCGCCCGGCTGATCGAAAGCGCGGGCGTGGCCAAGGCCGCCCTGCCTGCGGGGCAGATGTTCGTGCTCGCGGTTCTTGCCGGCGCCTTCATCGGCTTCGGCGCGGCGGCCTACACCATGGTGATGACCGGGGCGGACCTCGCCCATGGTCCGGCGCGGCTGCTCGGCGGCGTCGTCTTCTCGCTCGGCCTGATCCTCGTCATCGTCGGCGGGGCGGAGCTCTTCACCGGCAACGCGCTCATGGTCATGGCGGCGGTGGACCGCAGGATCACGGCACGGCAGCTGTTGCGCAACTGGGGGGTCGTCTGGCTCGGCAACCTCGCGGGCGCGGCGGGGCTCGCCTTTGCATTCGGGCTTTCGGGCCTTCTCGACGGCCCCATGGGCGCCACGGCGGCGAAGATCGCGGCCGCGAAAGGCGCGCTGCCGCCGTTCGAGGCCTTCATGCGCGGGGTGCTCTGCAACGCGCTTGTCTGCCTCGCGGTCTGGCTCACCTTCGCGGCGCGGACGGCGGCGGGGAAGATCCTGGCGATCCTCTGGCCGATCAGCGCCTTCGTGCTCCTCGGCCTCGAACACTCCGTCGCCAACATGTACTTCTTCCCGCAGGGCTGGGCGGCGGGGGCGACGGCGGACCTGCCGGCGGCGGCGGCGAACCTCTTCTGGGTCACGCTCGGAAACATCCTCGGCGGCGCGGGCGGCGTGGCGCTTGCCTACCGCTTCGCCTATCTCGGCCCGGCACGACCCTGACGGCCGCAAGGCCCGCCGGCTCGCCGCGAAAGCGGCCTTTGTCCGGCCCCCGATGCCGGCTAGTGTTGCCCCATGCGCCGCTTCGCCGCCCTCCTCGCCTTCCTCGCGCCGGCTGCCTGGGGCGGCGACCCGGCGGCGTGGCACCCGGAGGCGGCGACGCTCTGCCTCGTCCCTCCCTACGACCAGACGGCGACCCCGGCACAGCGGTCGGCGCTCGCCCTACTCGACGCGATCGAGCGGCTGGACCCCGCTCCCGACCCGCTCCTGGAGGTTCTCCACCGGAACGGCACCGCGCTTTGCATCGAGGATAGGCCGACGACCGTCCGCGGCGCCTACAACGTCGACCGCAACCTGATCGAACTCAGCGCGGATCTCGATTTCGGTGAACGACTGTTGATCCTGATCCACGAGTTGCGCCACCTCGACCAGTACGGCCGCGGCTTCTGCCCCTCTACCGATTTCGACCTGAAGGAGGTCACGCGCTTCACCTACATGGTCGAGGCCGACGCGCAGGCGGTGGCCACCTACTACGCCTGGAAGCTGAAGGGCGCGGGCCAACCCGAGGCCTGGGATGCCATCGCGCGGCTGAAGGAATACGCCGACATCGGCGCCGTCTTCGCCGACAGCGTGCTGCAGGGAGCCTCGCCGGAGGACGCCGTCACGGCCGCGTTCGAGGCCTGGTTCACCTCGCCCTGGCGGGTGGAGACCTACCGGCTGTCGAGCTGCGCGGCCTATCTCGACCGGCTGGACGAAACAAAGCGCCTCAGAAGCTATGCGCCCCTGCCCGACGACTATTTCACCGGGCTCTGCACCCTTCCAGGCGGCGCCGCCTATGCCTGCACGCCGCCGGAGTGAGCGCCCTCAGTCGAAGTCGAATATCTCGCTCAGGAAGCTCTTGCGTTTGCGATAGGGCCGGCCGTGGCTATAGCGGTCGTCATCGTCGCGGTAATCGCCCCTGTCGTCCCGTCGCCGCGGCTCCTCGCGCGGGGCTTCGGGACGACGCTGCACCTCGCCCGCCGGTTCGGCCAGGGCAACCGAAGGCGCCGAGCGGTCGATGATCTTGTCGAGCTCCCCCCGGTCAAGCCAGACCCCCCGGCATTTCGGGCAGTAGTCGATCTCCACCCCCTGCCGGTCCATCATCTGAAGTTGGGTTCCATCCACCGGACACTGCATCGTCGCCTCTCTGTCGCTTGCGATGACGGCTATATGGGAAGCGCCGCGGCCTCGCGCAAACCCGCCCGCCGTGACACCGGGCGGGTTTGTGCGCGGCACAGGCCGCGGCAGGGCCGCAATGCTGCCCCGAATCTGCCGCATTCCATCGTTAACCAACCAGCAACATTAACGATTTCACCCACCCGCGAAGATCCGCGGGACAGAGAGAAGGACCACGCAATGATCCGCCCGCTCGCTCTCGCCGCGGCCCTGCTCGCAGCCCCGGCTGCCGAGGCCGCCACCGTCACCTTCGGCAACCTCGCGTCCTACGACGCCGCGCTCGGCGCGCCCTCCACGGTGTCGGAGACCTTCGACGGAGGCGTGCTGAACGGCACCGCAATCCAGCAGATCCTCGGCTCCCACAGCTTCAACAACAACCGGCTTCAGGGTATTGCCGGCGGCGGCACGAATCCGGCGCGGCAGTTCACCACGCTCGTCTTCTCGACCCGTGTCACGGCCTTCGCGGCGAGCTTCGCGAACCTCTCCGCGGGCGAGATCGCCAACGTCCTCCTCGACGGCATCCACGCAGCGACAATCACCGGCGGCACGACCTTCTTCGGCATCCAGTCGACGATCGCGTTCTCGTCGATCACGTTCCTCGACACCACCTTCCCGAGCGTGAACACCCAGTTCGCCATGGACAACGTGCGTGTATCGCCGATCCCGGTTGCAGCCGGGGCGCCGATGCTGCTCGGCGGGCTCGGCCTTCTCGCGGCGCTGCGCCGCCGCCGCCGCGCCTGATCGCACGACTGCAGGCAAGACCGGACGGCCGGCCTCTCAGGCCGGCCGTGCCACATCCACGACCTCGTACATCACCGGCTCGAAGCGCGAACAAAGCTCCGCGATCTTGCGGTTCCTCTCGCGCATCTCCGAGGTGCGCAGCATCGCCTGGAAATCCTCGCGGCGGCGCCACTGGGAGTAGTTGGCGATGCGGGTCTGCGCGTCGTTCATGTGCAGCCCCGCGCCGATGAACCCGGGCTGGTGGCGGATGACCTTCTCGTAGGCCTCCTTCAGCGCGTCCATCAGGTCGTGCGCCGTTCCCGGCGTCATCTCGAAAGTGGTGATGACGGTCTGGCCGCTGAAATCCTTGGAAATCTCGGGCATCTCTCTCCTCCGCAACAGGCGCGCGCCATGTGACTATCGCGCCGCGGCGCGGCACTGTAAACAGGCTCAGGCGTCCAGAAGCCGCATCACCTCTTCGGCCAGCGCCGCGACCTCGGCGCGGGCGGCACGGTGGCCGGCCTCCACCGCGCCGAGCCCCTGGCCCAGCGTCTCGGCATAGACGACGCGGGCAGCCAGTTTCGCCTCCACGACGCCGGCCGTGAGTTCCGCCGCCGCAGCCGCCACCTCCTCGCCGAGCCGCGTGCCGGCGCGGGTGCGGTTGAGAACGATCCAGGCCGCCTTCCGTTCGCGCCCGGCCAGGTCCAGGACGCCATCCGTCGCCCAGAGGTCGACATGCGAAGCGGCGACGGGGATCAGCACCAGGTCGGCCTCGCGCAACGCCGGCCGCAGATCGGCATCGACCTTGGGCGGCGTGTCGACGATAACCAGATCGACCGTCTTCTTCAGCTTCTCGCATTCGTATGAGACGCCCCAGGCCGAGGAGGTCGAGAACTCCAGCCCCGCCTCGCCCAGCCTTTCGCGCCGGGTCATGAACCAACGCCCGAGCGAGCCCTGCGGATCGGTGTCGAGAAGCGCAACGGTCATGCCGCGCCGGAGGTATTCGGCCGCGAGGTTGACGGCCAGCGTGGTCTTGCCCGAGCCGCCCTTCTGCTGGGCGATGGTGATCACTTTCCCGGGCATGGCTTCTCCTGCGCACTTTGCTGCATCGCAGCATAGCGTGGACAGGGCGGGGATGCACGAAGGAAGCGCGAAATGTCGCAGCGGCGACGGCGACCGGGGAAACGCTGGCCACCGCGCGACTTGCGCGCTGCGCCAGCGTACCCTGCGCCAGGATGTCGCGCCGGCGAAGGGCTTCAGCCGCCGACCTTCAGCACGATCTTGCCGATATGGCCCGAGCTTTCGATTCGCCGGTGCGCCTCGGCCGCGGCCTCCAGCGGGAATTCCGAATCCATCACCGGGGCCAGTCGTCCGGCCTCGATCATCGGCCAGACATGGGTCAGGAGCGCCTCGGCAATTCGCGCCTTGGCAAGATCGCTCTGCGGGCGCAGGGTCGAACCCGTGATCGTCTGGCGGCGCATCATCAGGGGGGCAAAGTTGATCTCGGCCTTCGGCCCCTGCAGGAAGGCGATCTGCACCAATCGCCCGTCGTCGGCCAGCGTCTTGAGGTTGCGCGCGATATAGTCGCCGCCGACCATGTCCAGGATGAGATCCGCGCCCCCCTCCCCGGCCAGGACCGCCACGAAATCCTCCTCCCGGTAGTTGATCGCGCGTTCCGCGCCGAGCGCCTCGCAGGCCGCGCACTTCTCGGCTGAGCCTGCGGTGGCGAAGACACGTGCCCCGAGCGCACCGGCGATCTGGATCGCCGTCGTGCCGATGCCCGAGGAGCCGCCGTGGACGAGGAACCTTTCGCCCGCCCGCAGACCGCCGCGCATCACCACATTGGACCAGACGGTGAAGCAGGTCTCAGGCAGGCATGCGGCCTCGCGCAGACCGGTGCCCTTCGGCACCGGCAGCGCATGGGCGGCGGCGGTGACCGCGTATTCGGCATAGCCCCCTCCGGGCAGCAGCGCCGTCACCGCGTCACCGACGGCCCAGTCCGTCACGCCGGGGCCGAGCGCCGCGACGATTCCGGCCGCCTCAAGCCCCGGCAGGGGCGAGGCGGAGGGCGGCGGCGCGTAGGCGCCCGCGCGCTGCAAGGCATCGGGGCGGTTCACGCCGGCATAGGCGACCTCGATCAGGATCTGCCCCTGCCCGGGCTTCGGCACCGGCACCTCGGTCACTCGCAGTACCTCGGGCCCGCCGGGGCGGGAAATTTCGACGGCGCGCATCGCTGCGGGCAGGCTCATCCCCGACCACCGCCCATGCGGCCCGGCAGGTCCCAGGGCGGGCCCGCGGGCGGGCGGACCCGGCCGAGCGCCTTCAGCGGGCCCTCCAGCATCCG
>NZ_JAYRTX010000039.1:0-28316 GCF_041919395.1 Albidovulum sp. | reverse complement strand
CGCGAGACCCGGATCCAGGACGGCTTGCGCAGCACCGGCGTGGCCGCGCGGGGGGCCTTTTCGGGGTGGCGCAGGCGGTCTTCGGTGATCATCTCCTTGCCCTCACATATGCAACGGCTTGCCAAGCGCGGCGAGGCAGGCTTCCTTCACCGCCTCGCCCATGCCCGGATGGGCGTGCGGGGTGGCGGCGACATCGGCGAGCGTCGCGCCCCTGGCCATCGCCAGCACCAGCTCCTGGATCAGCTCGCCCGCGTTGCGGCCGAGGATGTGGGCGCCGAGGATGCGGCCGGTTTCGGCGTCGCCCAGAACCTTCACCAGACCGTCGGTCGCCGCCATCGCGCGGGCGCGGCCGTTGGCGATGAACTGGAAGCGGCCGACGACATGGGCTGTGCCCGCCTCCTTCAGCGCCTCTTCGGTGGCGCCGAGGCTGGCGATTTCCGGCGCGGTGTAGACGACGCCGGGGACGAGGGAATAGTCCGGCGCGGGATGGGCATGGCCGGCCAGCGCCTCGACGGCGGCGATGCCGTCCTCCTCGGCCTTGTGCGCGAGCATCGGGCCCGGAACCGCGTCGCCGATGGCGAGGATGCCCGGGGCATTGGTGCGGAACTGCCCGTCGACCGCGATGAAGCCGCGGGCGTCCAGCTTGACGCCAAGCGCCTCGAGTCCCAGCCCGGCGGTGCGCGGGCGGCGGCCGATGGCGACAAGGACGGCATCCGCCTCCAGCGTCTCGACCGCGCCGGTGTCGCGCCGTTCCAGCGTGACGGTGGCCTTCGCGCCTTGGCGCACGACCGAGGCCTTGCGGCCCAGCTGGAAGGCCAGCCCCTGACGCTGCAGAAGCCGCTGCGCGGTCCTGGCGATCTCGCCATCCGCGCCGGGCAGGATGCGGTCGAGATATTCGACCACCGTCACCTTGGCGCCGAGCCGCGCCCAGACCTGGCCCAGCTCCAGCCCGATCACGCCGGCGCCGATCACCACCAGATGCTCCGGCACGCGCGACAACGCCAGCGCGCCGGTCGAGGTCAGGACGACCTCTTCGTCGATCGTGACATCGGGGAGGCCGGCGGGGTCCGATCCGGTGGCGATCAGGATATCTTTCGCCGCGACGGTCTCATCGCCGACCTGCACCTTGCCCGGTTTCGGGATCGTGCCGCGCCCGGCCAGCCATTCGACGCCGTTCTTCTTGAAGAGATGCGCGATCCCCTTTGTCAGGTCGCCCACCACCCTGTCCTTGCGCGCCATCATCGCGCCAAGGTCGAAGCTGGATTCGCCCACGGAAATCCCGTGCTGGGCCAGATGCTTCAGCTCGGCCAGGTGTTCGGACGAGGACAGGAGTGCCTTCGACGGGATGCAGCCGACATTGAGGCAGGTGCCGCCGAGCGTGGCGCGTTCCTCGACGCAGGCGACCTTGAGGCCAAGCTGCGCGGCGCGGATCGCGGCGACGTAGCCGCCGGGGCCCGCGCCGATCACGACGAGGTCGAACTCACGCATGACCGGCCCCGTAGATCGGGAAGCGGCGGCAGAGCGCCACGACCTTCGCGCGCACCGCGGCCTCGACCGCGGCGTCGCCCTCGGGCGTCTTGCGCAGCATGTCGAGCACGTCGCCGATCAGGCCGCCGATCTCGCGGAACTCGGCCACGCCGAAGCCGCGGCTGCATCCGGCGGCGGTGCCAAGGCGGATGCCCGAGGTGACGGTGGGCTTTTCCGGGTCGTCCGGCACGCCGTTCTTGTTGCAGGTGATCCCGGCGCGCTCCAGCGCCTCGGCGGCGGCATTGCCCTTGACGCCCAGGGGGCGCAGGTCGACCAGCATCAGGTGGTTGTCGGTCCCGCCCGAGACGATCGCCGCGCCGCGCGCCACCAGCACCTCGGCGAGCGTCTTCGAACTGGCGACGACAGTGCCGATATAGTCCCTGAACGACGGTTGCAGCGCCTCGGCGAAGGCCACCGCCTTGGCGGCGATGACATGCATCAGCGGGCCGCCCTGAAGGCCGGGGAAGACGGCGGAGTTGATCTTCTTCGCCATCTCGGCGTCGTTGGTCAGTATCACGCCGCCGCGCGGGCCGCGCAGCGTCTTGTGCGTGGTCGAGGTGACGACATGGGCATGGGGCAGCGGGCTCGGGTGGTGGCCGGTCGCGACAAGGCCCGCGATATGGGCCATGTCGACCAGCAGCCAGGCGCCCACCTTGTCGGCGATGGCGCGGAAGCGGGCGAAGTCGATGACGCGCGAATAGGCCGAGGCGCCGGCGATGATCAGCTTCGGCTTTTCGGCAAGGGCCAGGCGTTCCACGTTGTCATAGTCGATATGGCCGTCCGCCCCGAGGCCATAGGCGACCGCGCGGAACCACTTGCCCGACATCGCGGGCTTTGCCCCGTGCGTCAGATGCCCGCCCGCGTCGAGCGACATGCCAAGGATGGTGTCACCGGGATTGAGCAGCGCGAGCTTCACCGCGCCGTTGGCCTGCGCGCCGGAATGCGGCTGGACATTGGCGAAACCGGCGCCGAACAGTTCCTTCAGCCGGTCGATGGCCAGTTGTTCGACCACGTCGACATGGACGCAGCCACCGTAGTAGCGCTTGCCGGGATAGCCCTCGGCATACTTGTTGGTCAGCACCGAGCCTTGCGCCTGCAGCACACGAGGGCTGACATGGTTTTCCGAGGCGATCAGTTCGATCTGGTCTTCCTGCCGGTGCCGTTCGGCCTCGATGGCCTGCCACAGCGCCGGGTCGAAATCGGCAAGCGTCGTTTTCGCGTTGATCATCCTGGGCGTTTCCTGATGGGTGTGGGGGCCAGGGCCGGGGCGCCCTGAAGCGCCCCGGCCGGTTCGGTCTTCAGTTTCCGCCTTCGCCGCCGGGCGCGAAGTAGTCGCGGGTCAGCTTGATGACGATGGGCGACAGCAAGAGCAGCGAGATCAGGTTGGGGATCGCCATCAGCGCGTTCAGCGTGTCGGCCACCAGCCAGGCGAAATCGAGGCTGAGCGTCGCGCCGAAGAAGACCGCGATGGTCCACAGGATGCGGAACGGCTTTTCGCTGATGGTGCCGACCAGGAACTCCCAGCACTTCTCGGAATAGTAGGCCCAGCCGAGGATCGTGGTGAAGGCGAAGAGCGCGAGCGAGATCGCCAGCAGATAGGAGCCGATACCCGGCATCGCCGCCTCGAACGCGGTCGAGGTCAGGACCGCGCCGGTCTCGCCCGAGGACCAGACCCCCGTCACCATGATCGCAAGTCCCGTCAGCGTGCAGACGATGATCGTGTCGATGAAGGTGCCCATCATGCCGATCACGCCCGAGAAGACCGGGTTCGAGGTCGAGCCCGCGGCCTGCGCGATGCCGGCAGTGCCAAGCCCCGCCTCGTTCGAGAAGATGCCGCGCGCCACGCCGCGCTGGATCGCCATGATGATCGTGGCGCCGAGGAAGCCGCCGGTGGCCGCCGTGCCGGTGAAGGCGTCCGAGAAGATCGTCGCGAAGGCCGCCGGGATCTCGCCGGCGAACATCACCAGGACAACCACGACGCAGACCATGTAGAAGATCGCCATCGTCGGCACGACCCTTTCGGCCACCGCGCCGATGCGCTTGATGCCGCCAAGGACGACAAGCCCGGTCAGCACGGTCAGGATCGCGCCGGTGATCCAGGTGCTGAGGCCGAAGGCGTTTTCCATCGCGCTGGCGATGCCGTTGGCCTGCACCATGTTGCCGATGCCAAAGCCCGCGAAGCCGCCGAAGAGCGCGAAGGCGGTGCCGAGCCAGTGCCAGTGCCGGCCGAGGCCGTTCCTGATCGCGTACATCGGGCCGCCGGCATGTTCGCCCCGGTCGTCGACCTCGCGGTATTTCACCGCGACGACGACCTCGGCGTATTTCGTGGCCATGCCGACGAAGGCCGTGACCCACATCCAGAACAGCGCGCCCGGCCCGCCGACGGCGATGGCCGTGGCGACGCCGGCGATGTTGCCGGTCCCGATGGTGGCCGACAGCGCGGTCATGAGCGCGGCATAGGGCGTGATCTCGCCTTCCGCCGTGGCACCGGGCGTGCGGCTTTTCCAGATCATCCGGAAGCCGTAGATGATCTTGAACAGCGGCATGAACCCGAGGCGAACCTGCAGATACAGGCCGGTGCCGAGGATCAGCACGATCATCGGCACGCCCCAGACAATTCCATTGAGCCAATTGAAGAAGCTATTGATCGTTTCCACTGGGCAGTCTCCTCACTATCCCTCACATCCGGCGCAGCGGGGTCGCTGCCGGCCGGGCCTGCGGCGCATTGCGCATCGCGGTTAATTGTCGTCTGGTCGGTCGTCCTCCTCGACGGTCCGCATCAGGGGCCGGCCGGCTGACGTCAGGCAAGGCGGATCCGTTTCGGAACGACGGACCGCCTCGTCAGGACACATCGGAGGCAGGATCAAGTTGCGGACGCCGCCTCAATAGACCCTTCTTGATTTTTCGGAATTTCATAGTTCAAATGCTACTGTGAGTTTTTTCAACAGTAGATGCGCCATGCACAACATCCCGATGGATCTGTTGCGGACCTTCATCAAGGCTGTCGATAGCGGCAACTTTACCCGCGCCGGCGAGCTCGTCGGGCGCACCCCTTCGGCCGTCAGCCTGCAGATCAAGCGCCTGGAAGAATCGGTCAGCACGACGCTGTTTCAACGGGATGCGCACAAGATGCAGCTGACCGCGGAAGGCAAGACCATGGCGCAGTACGCGCGCCGCATACTGGCTCTGAACGACGAAGTCTTTGCGACCCTGCGGCAGCCCGCGGTGGCGGGCCGCGTGCGACTCGGGGCGCCGCATGAGTATACCGCCTCGCTGCTGCCCGAGTTCCTGGGCCAGTTCGCGCAGTCGCACCCGAACGTGATGCTCGAGGTGACCAGCGACCTCAGCAAGAATCTGCTCCGTCGCCAGCAGGCCGGCGAGTTCGACCTGATCATCGCGCTGCACGAGGATTCCGCCCCCGATGGCGGACGGCCCATCTACACCGAGCCGCTGGTCTGGATCGGCAGCGAGGACCATTCCAGCCACCTGAAATCGCCCCTGCCGCTGGCTCTGGCGCCGCCACCCTGCATGTACCGGGACCGGATGCTCCAGGGCCTGAACCAGATCGAGCGTCCGTGCCGAGTCGTCTACCTCAGTTCGAGTTACAACGGAATCACCGCTGCCGTTCGCGCCGGGATCGGTGTCACTGTCATGGCAGAGAGCACCACGCCACCGGCCAGCCGGATCCTGACGGAACGGGATGGTCTGCCGCCGCTGGGACAACTCGAACTGCGTCTGCACCGGGCACCGGGCAAGACCTCGGAAGCGCTGATGCGGCTGGAAGACTTCATCGCCGGAAGTTTTGCCAAATCAGTCCCGGCGCGCCTGATCGGGCGACGGGCCGACTGAAGGCATGGCATCCGGGATTCCCGTCGCGGGGTTGCATCGCTCGACACGGCTCTGCCGGCTCTCCGCCCAGTCGCGCCGGCGGCGATACCCGATGGCGGACCTGCCCCGCGGCCGCGCGGCCGACCGGATCACTTGCGCAATTTCGCCGTGTTCCCGGCCCGAAATGGCCATTCGCGCGTGTGCCAATGGTCCCGATCCAACCTGGCCGGAACCCCCTCGCCATGCCTGTCGCGACGGACCACCCACGCACCCTGACGCGCCTCGCCGGCGTGACAAGGCGCACTCTGTTCGCGCTGGCGTTCGCTGCGACCGGGGTGCAGGCTGCCCCCGCGCCGCTGCCCGCGCATCTGGAGCCGATCCGCGCCGCACCGGCACCGAGCGGGTCGGGCGACCTCTGCAACCGCCTTCGCTGGGCCTGCGCCACAAGTCTTGGACGGACCGAGGCACCCGAAAGCGCGCTTGCCCTTGCCCGGAGCGTGAACCAAGCGGTCAACGCCTCGGTGCACGAGGTGCCCGACCGGAGCCAGTATGGCCGCGACGACCTCTGGGACCTTCCCACGGCGCGCGGCGGCGATTGCGAGGACTTCGCCCTGGCGAAGAAGAAAAGGCTCATCGAAGCCGGCGTTCCCGCCGGCGCCCTGCTCATCGCGACCGTCCTCGACCGACATCGCAACCACCACGCGGTTCTTGTCCTGCGCACCGCGGCGCAGGATGTCGTGCTCGACAATCTCACGGACCGGATGCTGCCCTGGCACCGGACCGGATACAGCTTTCTCAGGATGCAGGAGCCGAACGACCCGCGCCGATGGAATGCCATCGCCGCCGGAGGCATCTTCGACGCCGCCGATCGTGCGACCGGCGGCTGAGAACCTCAGATTCCCTTTTCGCCGCCCTCGTCTTCGGAACCGCGGCCGGGGCTGCGGTCATTGTCGTTGTCGCGCGAAACCCGCGGCAGCGCGACCGACGCTGTGGCGCCATCAGAGAGCGTCGCGGCCACGGCCGGGCAGACCTGCAGCGCATAGGCCAGGAGCACCGGGAAATCAGGGCTGCGCTGCAGGTGCCTAACCTCGCTACGGCTGAACTCCGTCCGTTGGCAGAGGAACTGCGCCTGCTCCTTCTGCGCCGCGGTCAGGCGCGGTGCGGCTTCGGCAAGGCTTGCCGGTCCCGCAATCATGGCGGCGACGAGAAGCGACGCGCGAACCGCGCGCGCAGGAATACCTTTGATCATTGCTCTATCCTCGTTTCCGGCCCATTGAGCGTGCCCCACGCCGGGCCGGATTGTTTTCACCCACGCGGGATGCATTGGCACAGCCGGCACGCAATGTGGCGTGAAAACCGCGAGAGGATGGCGGAATTGTGGCACATGTTGCGAAAATGCAGACAATGACCGCCAGATAGAGCGATCATCCGCGGAAAATGCCGGCGTCTGTCGCCCGTCAGGCGCGACGGGTGATGTAGCCCCAGACCTCGCCCAGGGTCCAGGCGGTCGTGAGGATCACGACGTACGGCAGCGCCTTCAGATAGCGCATCCCCCGCCCCTTCCGCCGCTGCGTCAGCCCGTGGCGCAGCCAGAGCACGGGCGGGATGAGCGGGCTGAGAAGGATGTATTTCCACCGCTGGCCTTCGGACATCGTCATGGTGCGGATCTGGCCGAAGAGCCTTCCCCAGTGGAAGCGCTCGTGGATCATGTAGCCGAGCGGTGTCTTCGGCCGGCCGTGGAAGATCACGACCCGGTCCGACAGCCAGAGCGTCTCGCCCCGCGCCATCAACGCCTCGTGCACGATGGGCTCGTGGTAGCGCTCCGTCCAGAGGTCGCGCGTCGCCTCCAGCGCCTCGCGGGTGTAGCTGACGTTCACGTCGGAGATCCAGGTCGCGGGCCCGTTCTGCACCGGCAGGCCGTACTGGCTGAAATCGGTCACATAGAAGGTCCAGTTGAGCGCGCCTGCCGGTTCCCGGCACTCGATCGCGCCGCCGACGACGGCCGCGCCGGTTTCCTTGTGCAGGTCCACCACCGCCCGCGCCCAGTCGGCGCGGGGATGGCCCCGGTCTTCAAGGATGGCGAGGTATCGCCCCTTCGCATCCTTAAGGCCGAAGGACTTGCGGCGGTCGTAAAGCTCGTGCCGCCCGGCCTCGGTCGTGACCGGGTGCTCGGTCGCCACATGTCCCATGTCGAGGAACCGGACCGTCGGGAACTCTCCCCTCATGGCGGGGACTTCGGGGCATGTCTGGTCGTAGGGCACGATGATCTCGTGCGCGGGAGCGTTCTCGAAGTCGAGCGCCGCGCGGAGGAAGTCCTTGAGGTAGTCGCCGCCGTCGATGATGGCGACGACGATGGAGAGTTCCGGCGCCTCGCTCATCGTCACACCTTCATCGGGCCGAGGTTTTCGAGCTTCACCGGAAGCCCGGTGCGGCTGCTTTCGGGGACCATGGTCGCGATCTCGACCGCCCGCAGCGCGGCATGGCCGTCGGCGATCCTGAGGCCCTCGCGCCCCTCGACGAGGCCGATGAAATCGGAAAGCTCGTCCTGGAAGGACTTCAGCGCCGTCGTCTTCCACGACTTCAGCTTCTCTCGCAGCTTGATGTCGAAGTAGCTCTTTCTGACCCGTCGCTTGGCGCCGCCGGGCTTGTCCATGGTGATCAGGAGGTTCTCCATCGGCGCATACTGGCCCCTGACCATGCCCCTGGTGCCATAGACCTCGACCGCGCTCATGTAGCCTTTCCAGTCGGTCCAGGTGGCGTGGTAGGTGGCGGCGAGCCCCGAGGGCGAACGGAAGATCGCCATCGCGTTGTCCTCGGACCCCGGCACGTTCCACACGCGGTTGGTGGCGACGCCACAGACCTCGGTGATTTCGCCCATGAGATGCCGGGCCATGTCGGTCATGTGGATGCCGACGTCCCACATAGCCCCGCCGCCCGACTTCTCGGCCCGGTATTCCCAGTCATGCGCGAAATGGTGCAGTCCGTCATGGGCGCCGTAGATGCGGAGATGGTCGATCTCTCCGATCTGGCCGCTGTCGATCACGTCCTTCACATAGGAAAAGGCCGGGTAGTAGCGCATGTTGAAGCCTGCGCCGAGGTGGCGCCCGGCCGCCTTCGCCGCGGCGAGGATGCGCCGGCTCGCCTCCAGCGTCGGCGCGAGCGGCTTTTCGGAGAGCACGTGCAGTCCGGCCTTGAAGGCGGCAAGGCAGATCGGCTCGCGCACGAAGGCGGGGGTGGAGATCACGACCGCATCCATCGGCACCGCGAGGAAGGCGTCGAGGTCGGTGAAGGCGGGCGCGCCATTGGCGAATTCCCTCGCCTTCTCCATCGTCATGTCCATGACGGCGGCGAGTTCCGTGCGCGGCTCTGCCAGGATCGTCGCCACCCGCATCTGGCCGATCTTTCCGGCCGCTCCGATTACCCCGATCCGCATTCCCGCTCCTCGCGCCGGCCGGGCCGGCGCTCATCAATCGCCCAAACGAATGCAAGGCAGCTAGCATGGCGATCGGATTCGGGCCAGCCTGCGCCCCGGACGCGGGTTCCAAAGGCGCGCGCCTGTGGCTATTCTGCGCCGCAGCGGCGAAAGGGTGAAGGCATGGAAACAGCACTTGCGGGGCGTCCGGTCTTCGTCACCGGCGCCACGGGCTTCATCGGCCGGAGGCTGGTCGCGGCGCTGGTCGCCGCCGGGGCCGATGTCGGTGTCCTGACCCGCAGCCGGTCGGGCCTGAGGGACCTGCCGAAGGGGGTCCGCCCGGTGATCGGCGCGCTCACGGACGAGGCCGCCCTGGCGCGCGCCCTCTCCGGGACGGCGGTTCTCTTCAACCTCGCCTATGATGTGCGCGCCACTGCCGCCGCGAACCTTGCGGGCTTCGAGCGGCTCCTGTCGGCGGCCCGCAGCGCGCGTGTCGGGCGCATCGTCCATCTCAGTTCCATCGTCGTCTACGATGCCTGGCCGGCGGCGGACTGCAGCGAGGCGGGCAGCACCGGCCGCCCCGGCGGAAGCGCCTACCGTCAGGCCAAGATCGCGATGGAAAAGCGGCTCCTGGCGCAGCCCTTGCCGGCTGCGATCCTGGAGCCCACCATCGTCTACGGGCCGGGATCCGCGCTCTGGACCGACGGATTCGCCACCGCGCTCCTTGCCGGAGGCGTGGTGCTGCCGGAGCCAGAGGGGCTTTGCAACGGCGTCTTCGTGGAGGATGTCGTGCAGGCCTGCCTGAAGGCCGCGACGCTGCCAGACCTCGGCCGCGAGCGTTTCGTGATCTCGGGCCCGGAACCCTTCCCCTGGTCGGCGCTGCTTCAGGGCTACGCACGCGCGCTCGGCCGGGGCGAGGTCTTCCGCGTGCCGGCGGCGGAACTCCTGGCGCGGCTCGGGCCGAAACCGGACGAGACGACGGACCGCGCGCCTTCCGCCGCCGCAAGGGTAAGCGCGATCCTCCGCCGCGCGATCGGCCACCGGCGCTTCGAGGCGCTGATGGGCGCAATACGGAGGCGCAGCGGAAAGACCGGGCGGCTGGAGCCGGACCACCACCTCCTGGAGGAATTCACCGGCCGCGGCACCTGCCGGATCGACCACGCGCGCAGACGCCTAGGCTATGCGCCGGAATTCGACCTTGCCGCGGGGCTTGCCGCGACGGCGGACGATCTGAAACGGATGGCGGGGTAGGTTTTCGCGGAATGGACGGTCCGGGCCTACCGCCCGGCGAGGGCGTAGTAGGCCTCCTCGAACTGCCGGTGCACCCAGTCGGGGTCGAACCTGTCGAGCTTCGACCGTTCCAGCGCCGCCCGTCCCATGGCGCCGCGCAGGGCGTCATCGCCGAGGATGCGCCCGACGGCACGGGCGATGGCCGCCACGTCGCCCACCGGCACCACCGCGCCAACCTCATCGTCGATGAGTTCCACCACGCCCGAGCAGGCCGTCGCCACCGCGGGGATGCCCGCCTGGAAGGCCTCGACGATGGAGAAGGGCAGTGCCTCCCATCGCGAGGTGAGGAGGAAGAGGTCCGATGCCCTGAGGTAGAGATGCGGGCGGCTCACCCGGCCGAGGAAGCGGACGTGATGATCCACCCCCAGCGCGCTGGCCTGCGCCTTCAGCTTCGCCTCGTCCACCCCGTCGCCGGCCACGGCGAAGCGTACGCCGGGAAGATCCTTCACGATCCGCGCGGCCGCCTCGATGAGGATGTCGATGCCCTTCTGGTATTCGAGCCGAGCCAGCGTCACGACGACGCGGTCGCCGTCGCCCAGAAGCTCGCGCCTGAGCGCCGCGATCTCCTCGGGAGCATCGTCAGGCGGCGGCGCCACACCAAGGCCCAGTACCTTCAGCTTCGTCCGCGGCACCCCCCCGACCCTTGCCAGATCCTCGGCCGACCGGTGCGAGGGCGTGATGACGAGGTCGGCCCTCCGCGCGATCCCGCCGAAGGAGGCGATGCGCGAGGGTTCCGATCCGTGGTAGGTCACGGCGAGGGGAATCCCGAGCCCCTTGCGCGCGAGGTTCGCCACCAGCGCGGGCGCGGATTCGTGGGCATGGATCAGGTCCACGCGGTTCCGCTTCAGCCAGCGACGAAGCGTCCAGACCGCCTTGGCGACGTTCGTCAGCCGCGCGGGAAGCGAGCCGCCGATGCCCGAGACATACTTCGTCGGAAGCTCCACATAATCCGGCTCGGTATCCTTGCCCGCCCAGAAGGAACTCGTGCCGCCGAGGGTGATCCGATGGCCCTGCCCCCGCATCCAGTCGCGCAACGCGAGCACATGCTTGGTGATGCCGCCGACGCCGAATTCCGTTTGCATTTCGAGCACGTGGAGCGGTCTTCGCGAAGTGTCTCTTGGCATGGTGCCGCCCCCTGAAACCCGGTCGTGAAATCCAGCCCGTGCTTACCCCAAGCGCGGGGTCCGCGCACGTCCCGGCTGTCGAAATCCGCGGACCTGTGCCGGATTGGAAACGAAACCGCACTGGAAAGCAGTTTCTCCCGCCGTCGATGCCGCGGCGGGACGAGACCCTGCCCTTCCGCTTGGGAACCGCCCATGCTTGCACTAGGAAGAAGGCAGGCGGCGGCAGGAGCAAGGGCAGGGCATGACCATCCACGTCGGCATCGACGGAAGTGCTTGGGACAATGAGCGCGGTTTCGGACGGTTCACGCGCAGCCTCGTCGCGGCGCTCGCATCGCGGCGCTCGGGCTTTCGCTACACGCTCGTCTGCGACCGCCCGCCGGAACGGCCGGTTCCCGCCGGCGTGGCCACGCGCGTCGCCGGCGCCAGACGCTCGATGGCCGAAGCTTCCTCCGGCAAGGGCGCGCGCGGGTCGAGCGACATGCTCACCCTCTCGCGGGCGGCGGCCGGACTTGGCGCCGACCTCCTCTTCTGGCCGGCGAGCTATTCCTTCTACCCGGTCCTCTCGCGCGTGCCGAAGCTCGTCTGCATCCACGACACGATCCCCGAGCGCTTCCCCGAGCTGATCTTTCCCACCCGCCGCAATTTCCGCCTCTGGCAGGCGAAAAGCTGGCTCGCCCGGGCGCAGGCGCGGCGCATCCTCACGGTCTCGGAAGCCTCTGCCCGCGACATCGCCGAAATGCTCCACGTCGCCCGCGACAGGATCGACGTGACGACCGAGGGCGCCGACGCGAGCTTCCGGCCGCTGACCGACCCCGCGCGCCTCGCCCGCGCGCGCGCGCGCCACGGGATCGCGCCAGAGGACCGCGTGCTGACCTACGTCGGCGGCTTCAACCGCCACAAGAACGTGCTGCGCCTGATCGAGGCAATGCCCCGGATTCTTGCAGCATGCCCCGATGCCCGGCTGGTCATCGTCGGCCGCACGACCGGTGCGCGGTTCTGGGACAATGTCGACGACCTCAAGGCCGGGGCATCGAAGGATGCGCGCGCCTCGGAACGGATCAGCTTCACCGGCGAGGTTTCCGATGCCGACATGGCGGAACTTCTCGCGGCCTCGGAGGCGCTCGTCTTCCCTTCTCTCTGGGAAGGCTTCGGCCTGCCGGCGGTCGAGGCGATGTACTGCGGCACGCCCGTCCTCGCCTCCAACCGCGGCTCGCTGCCCGAGGTCGTCGGCGGTGCGGGGCTTTTCTTCGACCCCGAGCGGACAGAAGATCTCGCGGGGGCGGCAATCCGGCTCCTTGGCGAACCGGGCCTGCGCGCGTTTCTGGGCAGGGCCGCCGAAGAGCGCGCGGTTCGCTTTACCTGGGAGAGCAGCGCAGAACTGACGGAACAGTCCTTCCTGAGGACGCTCGGCCGCGCCTGATGCTCAGTGCGAGGCGCCGAACAGCGGCGCGATCACGCGGGTGGCGACCGGAACGAGGGCCATTCCCAGCGCCAGCCCGAAGAGACCGTCGAGCGTCGCCGTCACGAGCCAGCCGAGGAAGCCTGCGAAGCCGCCCTCGACGCGGTGGGCCACGGCCTCCGCCACATGATGAATCTGGTCGTAGAGCCAGGGCCAGCCCAGAACCTCCATCCCGTGAATGATGATGGAACCGCCGACCCAGAGCATGGCGAGCGTGCCCACCGTGGACAGGAGCGCCATGAGCTTCGGCATCCCCTTCACGAGCCCGGTGCCGACGCCACGGCCGAAACCAGTCCGCGCCGTGGCCGCGGTATATAGCCCGATGTCGTCCATCTTCACGATGAGCGCCACGGCACCATAGACCGCAACCGTGATGCCGACGCCGACGACCGCGAGCGTCAGCGCCTCCATCCACCAGGTTCCCCCCGGAATGGCGGCGAGCGCGATGGTCATGATCTCCGCCGAGAGAATGAAATCGGTCTTGATCGCGCCCCGCACGCGCTCCTCCTCAAGGTGCGCGGGGTCCTTCACGTCGAGATCGGCCTCGACCTCGGCATCGGCGTGCGGGAAGAGCCTGTGGAAGACCTTCTCGGCGCCCTCGAAGCAGAGATAGGCGCCGCCGATCATCAGGAGCGGGGTCACGAGCCAGGGCGCGAAGGCGTTGAGCAGCAGTGCCGCCGGCAGGAGGATCACGAGCTTGTTGAAGAGCGAGCCCTTCGTGATCTTCCAGATGATCGGCAGTTCGCGCTTTGCCTCGAAGCCGTGGACGTATTTCGGCGTCACCGCCGCATCGTCGATGACGACGCCCGCGGCCTTCGACCCGGCCTTGGCGGCCATCCCCGCCACGTCGTCCACGCTCGCCGCCGCGACCTTCGCGATGGCGGCCACGTCGTCGAGTAGTGCGAGAAGTCCGCTCATCCGCCTGTCCCGTCCGCCCCGCCTGTCCGGTCCGCCTTTGCCACGCGTCCTGCCGATGCAACGCCCAACCGGGTGCGCCGGTTTCCGCCACAGTTGCGTCGCCTTCGCCGGATTGTGAAGCCTGTTTTCGCTAACACCGCCACGTTTCCGCTAACATGTTGAAAGAACGGGTTTTACTGGGTTTCCTCGTTTGCTATGGCGAAATCAGACTCGCGCACCGGCCCGCGCATGCGGCGTGGACCCGACACAGGAGAGCAGGACATGACCGTCACCATCGGCATCAACGGTTTCGGCCGCATCGGGCGCTGCACCCTTGCCCACATCGCCGAGGCGGCGCGCAATGACGTCCAGGTCGTCAGGATCAACGCGACGGGGCCGATCGAGACGAATGCACACCTCCTCAAATACGACAGCGTCCATGGCCGCTTCGGCGGGCCGGTGAAGGTCGCCGGCAACACGCTCGACCTCGGCCGCGGGCCGATCGAGGTGATGTCCACCTACAACCCCGAGGAACTGGACTGGGACGGCGTGGACGTGGTGCTCGAATGCACCGGCAAGTTCAACGACCGCGCCAAGGCGGCGGTCCATCTCTCGCGCGGCGCCAAGCGTGTGCTCGTCTCCGCCCCGGCGAAGAACGCCGACAAGACGGTGGTCTACGGCGTCAACCATCGGGAGCTGAAATCCGAGCATCTCGTCGTCTCGAACGGCTCCTGCACGACGAACTGCCTCGCCCCCCTCGCCAAGGTGCTGAACGACAAGATCGGCATCGAGAGCGGCATCATGACGACGATCCATTCCTACACCGGCGACCAGCCGACGCTCGACCGCCGGCACAAGGACCTTTACCGCGCCCGCGCCGCCGCGATGGCGATGATCCCGACCTCGACCGGGGCCGCGAAGGCGCTGGGCGAGGTGCTGCCGGAACTTGCCGGCAAGCTCGACGGAACCGCGATCCGGGTGCCGACGCCGAACGTCTCGGCGGTGGACCTGACCTTCGTCGCCGGCCGCGACGTGACGGTCGCAGACGTCAACGAAGTGGTAAGGGAAGCCGCGGCAGGATACATGGGCATGGTGCTGGCCTACGATCCCGAACCGAAGGTTTCGATCGACTTCAACCACACGCCCTATTCCTCTATCTTCGCGCCAGACCAGACCAAGGTGGTGGGCAAACGCACGGTGCGCGTGCTCGCCTGGTACGACAACGAATGGGGCTTCTCCTGCCGGATGGCCGACGTGGCCGGTGCGATGGGGCGGCTCCTGCAATAGGAGCCCCGGGGGGCGCCCGCGCCCCCGCCCATGACCACCCGGATCGCGCTTTTCCTTGTCGTCCTGATCGTGCTTTTCTTCGTCGTCGATGCGCTGTGGCTGCACCTCGGCGCGCCGCTCTTCCTTGCCCGCAAGTTCGCCGATTTCGTCGAATGGCTCGCCTTCTGGCGATGAGGCCGCTACTCTGCCGTTGACGTCGCACCGGTTTTCTGGTGTTAGCGCTAACGCAACTGCAGCCCCGCACGGGAGGATGGCGATGACAGTCAAGGTGGCGATCAACGGGTTCGGGCGCATCGGGCGGAACGTGCTCCGTGCGATCGTGGAAAGCGGGCGGCGCGACATCGAGGTCGTGGCGATCAACGACCTTGGCCCGGTGGAAACGAACGCGCATCTTCTGCGCTTCGACAGCGTCCACGGCCGCTTCCCCGCCGAGGTGACGACGAGCGCGACGACGATCGACGTCGGCCGCGGGCCCATCGAGGTCAGCGCGATCCGCAATCCCGCCGAGTTGCCATGGGCCCACATCGACGTGGTCATGGAATGCACCGGCATCTTCACCGACCGCGACAAGGCTGCCATCCATCTGGAGAACGGCGCCTCGCGCGTCCTGGTCTCCGCGCCCTCGAAGGGCGCGGACAAGACCATCGTCTACGGCGTCAACCACCGGAGCCTGACGAAGGACGACCTCGTCGTCTCCAACGCCTCCTGCACCACGAACTGCCTCTCGCCCGTCGCCGCCGTCCTCCACGCGGCAGTGGGGATCACGCGCGGCTTCATGACCACGATCCACAGCTACACCGGCGACCAGCCGACCCTCGACACGATGCACAAGGACCTCTACCGGGCCCGGGCGGCGGCGCTCTCCATGATCCCGACTTCCACCGGCGCGGCGAAGGCCGTCGGCCTCGTCCTGCCGGAACTGAACGGCAGGCTCGACGGGGTCGCGATCCGGGTGCCGACGCCCAATGTCTCGGTCGTGGACCTGGTCTTTGAAGCCGCGCGCGAAACCTCGGTCGATGAGATCAACGCCGCCATAAAGGCTGCCGCCCAAGGCCATCTGAGGGGCATCCTAGGCTTCACCGAGCGGCCCAACGTGTCGTCGGACTTCAACCACGACCCGCATTCGAGCGTTTTCCACATGGACCAGACCAAGGTCATGGATGGCCGCATGGTCCGCATTCTTTCCTGGTACGACAACGAATGGGGCTTCTCCAACCGCATGGCCGATACCGCCGTGGCGATGGGCAAGCTCATCTAGGCGCCTGGCGCCGCCATGCGCCTGGCGCAGGGCGGCATTCCCCGAACGGCGATTGTTAGCGCTATCGCGATGACCATATTCCTCCCGACGGCGGCGCGAGGCCGCCGAAGGAAGGGAGCCGAAAATGGCCATCATCGAGAAGATCCGCACCGCCGCACAGAAGCGCCGGGCCTACATCCGCACGCGCGACGAAATCGCGCGCCTCAGCCGGAGCGAGGCGCTTGACCTCGGCATCTACCCCGAGGACGCCGCCCGCATCGCCCATCAGGCCGTCTACGGCAAGTGAGCCGGGTCAACGCACGAACCGGGCGGTGAGCGCCCGGTTGACGGCGGGCGTCACGAACTTCGAAGTGTCGCCGCCCAGCCGGGCGATTTCCTTGACGAGTTTCGAGGCGATTGCCTGGCGGCGGGCATCGGCCATGAGAAAGACGGTCTCGACGCTGTCGTCCATCGCCCGGTTCATGCCCACCATCTGGAATTCGTACTCGAAGTCCGCGACCGCCCTGAGCCCGCGGATGATCACGCGCGCACCGACGTCGCGGGCGCAGTCGATGAGCAGGTTCTCGAACGGGTGAACGACAATCTCGCCGCCGGTGGCCTGCGCGATCGCGCGGCATTCGTCCTCGACCATCGCCACCCGCTCCTCCAGAGTGAAGAGCGGGCCCTTGTCCCGGTTGATCGCGACGCCGATCACCAGCCGGTCGACGAGGATCATGGCGCGCTTGATGATGTCGGCATGGCCGAGCGTGATCGGGTCGAAGGTTCCGGGATATAGACCGATGCGCATGATCTGGCTGTCCCCTTGCGGTTGGCGCCTTCACGCAACAATAGTGCGCAGCCGAAATCAAGGAGTTTCGCCGCAATGCGGCGCGGCGGCCATCAGTTGCCCATGATCATGCCGGCCAGGGCGTCCTTTTCCATCGCGAGTTCCGCGATCCGGGCGGCCACGACATCGCCGATGGAGATGATCCCCACCATCTCGGCGCCCTCGATCACCGGCATGTGCCGGAACCGCCCGGCCGTCATCTTTTCCAGCACCGCGTCGGCGCTGTCGGTCGGAGCGCAGGAAATGAGATTCCGCGTCATCAGCGCATCCACCTTCTCGTCGAGGCAGACCGATCCGCGGCGGCCGAGGTCCCGCACGATGTCGCGTTCCGACAGGATGCCGAGCGGGGCCTTGCCGTCCGCCGACACCACAACCGCACCGATCCGCCGCTCGGCCAGAAGGCGGGCCGCGTCGGCAACGCGCGTGCCCGGCGGCACGGTGATCACCGTGCCCTTCGGCTTGGACCGGAGAATCTGGTGCACCTGCATGTCAACCTCCCTAGCGATGCGGCCGCCTCGACCAAACGTCCCCCCGGAAGCCCTGTCCTGTCAAGCACTTGCTTCGAGCCGTGCAAGTTCCCGGCGGACACCGACGGCGAGAAGCTCGGCGAAGCGGTTCAACCGCTCCACGCGCCGGTCGTCGGCATGGCGGATGAGGTAGAAGCTCCGCGACAGCGACAGGACGTCCGGCAGCACGCGGACGAGATCGGGCGCGGCGGGCAGCGCGAAGTCGTGGACGATGGCGACGCCGGCCCCGGCCCTCAGCCAGTTGAACTGGACCGAGACCGAGTTGGAGGCAAGCGTCACGAGCTCGAGCCCGGTTTCCGCGAGGTAGTCGAGTTCCTTGTCGAAGATGAGGTCCGGTATGTAGCCGATCATCCGGTGGCCCTTCAGGTCTGCGAGCGTCCGGATCGGCGGGTGCCGGTCGAGATAGCTGCGGGCCGCGGCGAGGTGAAGGTGATAGTCGGTGAGCCGCTGCGCCGTGAGCCGCCCGGCCGCCGGCCGGCTGACAGCAATCGCCATGTCGGCCTCGCGCTTCGACAGGTTGAAGACCCTCGGCAGGGCGATGATCTGGACCTCGAGCCCGGGGTTGTCGTCGCAGATCCGTGCCGATACCTGCGGCAGGAGGAAATTCGCCACCCCGTCCGGTGCCCCGATGCGGATCTGGCCGGAAAGCTGGCCGGGCGCGCCCCGGACCTCTTCGTTCGCCGCGGCGACGGCCTGTTCCGCCCGGATCGCGTGGACGAGGAGCCGCTGCCCCTCCTCGGTCAGCGCATAGCCCTGCGGCGAGCGCGCGAAGAGCCGCGCCGCCATCGCCTCCTCCAGCCGCGCCACGCGCCGGCCGACCGTGGCGGGGTCGAGCTTCAGCACCTTGCCCGCGGCCGAAAGGCTTTCCGTGCGCGCCACGGCAAGGAAAACGCGCAGATCGTCCCAGTCCGTCATCGCCCGCCCTATTGCAGAAATGCAAAACGCATTTGGGAAACTGCCTCTTTTCCCGGCAATTTTGCAAGCCTATCCTGCACCGGAACATTTCGGGAGGACCCCATGAAGGAACTGACGCACTGGATCAACGGCCGCCATGTGAAGGGCACCTCGGGCCGCTTCGCCGATGTCATGAACCCCGCCACCGGCGAGGTGCAGGCCAGGGTGCCGCTCGCCACGGTGGCCGAGCTTGACGCCGCGGTCGCCGAGGCCGCGAAGGCCCAGGTCGCCTGGGGCGCGACGAACCCGCAGCGCCGCGCACGCGTGATGATGAAGTTCGCCGACCTCATCAACCAGAACATGGACAAGCTCGCCGAATGCGTCAGCCGCGAGCATGGCAAGACCCTTCCCGACGCGCGGGGCGATGTCCAGCGCGGGCTCGAGGTCGTCGAGGTCTGCATGGGCGCACCGCACCTTCTGAAGGGCGAGTATATCAACGACGGCGGCCCCGGCATCGACCTCTACTCGATGCGCCAGCCGCTCGGCGTGGTGGCGGGCATCACGCCCTTCAACTTCCCGGCCATGATCCCGCTCTGGAAGATGGCGCCGGCGCTTTCCGCCGGCAACGCGATGATCCTCAAGCCGTCCGAGCGCTGCCCCTCGACTTCGCTGATGCTGGCCGAACTCCTGAAGGAAGCCGGCCTGCCCGACGGCGTTCTCCAGGTCGTCAACGGCGACAAGGAATCGGTGGACGCGATCCTCGACAACGAGGTGATCCAGGCGGTGGGCTTCGTCGGCTCCACCCCGATCGCGCAGTACATCTACGGTCGTGCCGCCACCAACGGCAAGCGCGCACAGTGCTTCGGCGGCGCGAAGAACCACATGATCATCATGCCCGACGCGGATCTCGACAAGGCCGCCGACGCGCTGGTCGGCGCCGGTTTCGGCGCGGCGGGCGAACGCTGCATGGCGATCTCCGTCGCCGTCCCGGTCGGCAAGAAGACCGCCGACGCGCTGATCGAACGGCTGGTGCCGCGGATCGAGAAGCTGAAGGTCGGCCCCTACACGGCCGGTGCCGACGTGGACTACGGCCCGCTCATCACCAAGCAGGCGATGGAGCGGGTGAAGGGCCTCATCACCTCGGGGGTGGATCAGGGCGCGACTCTCGTCACCGACGGGCGGGACTTCCGGCTCCAGGGCTACGAGAACGGCTATTTCGTCGGCCCGACGCTCTTCGACAACGTCACGCCCGAGATGGACATCTACAAGCAGGAAATCTTCGGCCCGGTGCTCAGCCAGGTCCGCGCCGGGTCCTACGACGAGGCGCTGAAGCTGACGATGGACAACCCCTACGGCAACGGCACCTCGATCTTCACGGCCGACGGCGACACGGCGCGCGACTTCGCGTCCCGCGTCAATGTCGGAATGGTCGGGATCAACTTCCCGATCCCCGTGCCGCTGTCGTACTTCAGCTTCGGCGGCTGGAAGAAGTCCGCCTTCGGCGATCTCAACCAGTACGGGCCCGACGCCTTCCGCTTCTACACCAAGACGAAGACCGTGACCGCTCGCTGGTTCTCGGGGATCAAGGAAGGCGGCGAGTTCCACTTCAAGGCGATGGACTGACGGCGCCTGACCGAAACGAAACGGGGAGGGCATCGCCCTCCCCTTTTTCGTTGCGATGGTGACGTGCGGTCGCGGTCAGGCGGTCCGACGGCGCCGGGCGACAAGGCCCGCCCCGCCCAGCGCCGCGATCAGCGCGAGGCCGGACGCGGGAAGCGGCACCGGGGTCGCGACCAGCGTGGCCGTCGCCTGGATCGTCGCGCCGTTCGCCTGGCCTTGACCGAACCGGCCGGCACCGTAGCCGAAGTTCGCATTTCCGAGGACGATCGACAGCACCCCGCCATTGCCGAAATTCAGCAGGAGCGGCGCGCCCCAGACGAGCGAGGCATAGTTGGTGGCGCCGCCGTGGCCGGTGGTCGAGCCCGAGGCAGAGCCGCTGGCACCGATGCCGGCGAAGGTGAACGCGGCAACGAGCGAACTCGTCCGCGTGTTGTTGCCGTTCGCCCGGTTCTCGTCCGTCCAGATGTCGAAGAGATCGAACGTCGTGCTCTGGCCCGCGGTATTGAGCTGGAAGCCGACCGACCCGCTCTGGGTCGAGGTCGCCACCACAAGACCCGGCTCGCTGAACGAGGAACCGCTCAGCGAGAAGACCCCGTTGAACGTGGCTGCCAGCGCGGCCGGTGCGCCGGCCCCGCCGATCACGACCGCCAGTGCGGCGGATTTGAGGATTTTAGCGATACCCATTCTGTCACCGATTCCCGCGCCACATGACGCACCCTTCCCGAGGACAGTGCACCTGCCCTGCGGCGTCATTGCGGGCGGAGTGGGGAGACATTGTGGCGGCGCAGGCGGCGGCCGGTCGGGTGCCGCGGGCCGGGCGGGCGAAAGGGTGCAAAAACGAAAACGGCGGGCATCGCCAGCCGTTTCCCCTGTCTCTTTCTGGCCGTCAGCCGTTCCGGCGGCGCCGCTGGAACCCGGCCTGGTCATCCCAGTGGACGTCGGTGATCGACGAGGCGAGCAGGCCTGCATTGTTGAAGGTGAACGACACGGTGCCCGAGCCGCTGTCGATGACGTCGACCGAAAGCTGATTCTGGCCCGTCGTCGTGTTCGCCTCGCTGTTGTTGGTAACACCCACGAAGCTGTAGCTCGCCGCCTGCGCGGCCGAAACCGCCATCGTCACGGCCACTGCGGCCGTGGCACCGAAAGATTTCATGCACATCAAAACCGCTCCACCGGTTCCCGTTTCTCTTGCTGCATTCCACCTCGTTTCGGAACCCCTTTGTCAGAGGCTCCGGCGCGCGCGGCGCCTTCCAACCTCTTGCTAAAAATGGAATAATCTTCCGTGGACATTCTGCCTTTTCGACCGCTTCCGGGAGAGATTGTGGCGACAAGCGGGCCCTCCGCCGCGTCGGAACGGACCCAGTGTTGCCGCCGTCGGTTCGTTACGGCGGGGCTGGTCGCCGCGGGAGGCGCCTCTTTCGAGGGCCTTGCAAAACTCCTGCAACAGTTGGAATTTAACATGCGTTCAATTCATGCCCGCGCCGCGAATGGGAGGACAGATGGACTTCGCCCTGAGTGAGGAGCAACACGCCGTCTTCGACATGGCCCATGCCTTCGGCCGGGAACACATCGCCCCCTTCGCGCGCGACTGGGAACGGCAGGGCACGATCCCCAAGGCGCTCTGGCCGAAGGTGGCGGAGCTTGGCCTTGGCGGCATCTATGTCGACGAGGCCTATGGCGGATCGGGGCTGACGCGGCTTGACGCGACGCTGGTCTTCGAGGCGCTGGCCATGTCCTGCCCGGCCGTCGGCTCGTTTCTCTCGATCCACAACATGTGCGGCGGCATGATCGACAAGTTCGGCTCGGAGGAAACGAAGGCCAGGTGGCTGCCGCCCCTGACCTCGATGGAGAAGATCTTTTCCTATTGCCTGACCGAACCGGGTTCCGGCTCCGACGCGGCGGCGCTCAGGACACGGGCGGAGCGGACCAACGAGGGATGGACGCTCAACGGCACCAAGGCCTTCATCTCGGGCGGCGGCTATTCGGATGTCTATGTCACGATGGTCCGCACCGGCGCGGACGGGCCGAAGGGCATCTCGACGGTGATCGTGGAGGATGGAACGCCCGGCCTCAGCTTCGGCGGGCTGGAGGACAAGATGGGCTGGCGCGCGCAGCCGACCGCGCAGGTGCAGTTCGACGATTGCCTGATCCCGCATGACAACCTCATCGGAGAGGTTGGCACGGGTTTCGTCTACGCGATGGCGGGCCTTGACGGCGGGCGGCTCAACATCGCGGCCTCGGCGCTCGGCGGCGCGCAGGCGGCTCTCGATGCGACGCTCGCCTACATGGGCGAGCGCAAGGCGTTCGGAAAGACGCTCGACCAGTTCCAGGCCCTGCAGTTCCGGCTGGCGGAGCTGGAGGTGAAGCTGCAATCGGCGCGCACCTTCCTCCGGCAGGCGGCATGGAAGCTCGACAGGAAGGCGCCCGACGCGACGAAGTTCTGCGCGATGGCCAAGCTGCTTGTCACCGACAATGCCTTCGACGTCGCCAACCAGTGCCTGCAACTGCATGGCGGCTATGGCTATCTCGCCGATTACGGGGTGGAAAAGCTCGTGCGCGACCTGCGCGTCCACCAGATTCTCGAAGGCACCAACGAGATCATGCGCCTGATCGTCGCCCGCGCGCTTCTGGCCGAGAGGAGCTGATGGCAGATGTCCTGATCCGGAAGGAGGGTCGCGCCGGGCGGATCACACTGAACCGGCCCAGGGCGTTGAACGCGCTGACCTACGGGATGTGCCTTGCGGTCGACGCGGCGCTGATCGACTGGGCCGATGATGCCGAGGTGGCACTGGTCCTGATCGACGCCGAGGGGGATCGCGCCTTCTGCGCCGGCGGCGACATCGCCGAGATGTACGCGACCGGCACGGCGGGCGACTATCGCTATGGCCGCCGCTTCTGGCGCGACGAATACCGGATGAACGCGCGGATCGCGGGATATCCCAATCCCGTTGTCAGCTTCCTGCACGGCTTCACGATGGGCGGCGGCGTGGGCCTTGGCTGCCATGGCAGCCACCGGATCGTCAGCGAAAGCTCTCAGGTCGCGATGCCCGAATGCGGCATCGGCCTTGTGCCAGACGTGGGCGGCAGCTTCATCCTTGCCACCGCGCCGGGCCATCTGGGCGAATATGCCGGCACCACCGGCGCGCGGATGGGGCCGCAGGACGCGATCCTGACCGGCTTTGCCGATCACTTCGTCCCCGAAGCGGCGTGGGGGCCGCTCAAGGCGCGGCTGCTGGAAACCGGCGATGTCGCGGCGATCGCCGCGGCCACCCGCCCTGCCCCGCAAGGCCAGTTCGCCGCCCTCAGCGACGAGATCGACCACCATTTCGGCCAGCCGACGCTGGCCGCCATCGCCCGTTCGCTGGAAGGTGCGGGCAGCGACTTCGCGGCCCAGGCGCTGAAGGCGCTATCCCGCGCCGCGCCGCTGTCGGCCGCCTGCACGGTGGAGATGATCCGGCGCCTGCGGGGCCATGCCACGATGCGCGCGGCGCTTGGCCTCGAATACCGTTTCACCTTCCGGTCGATGGAGCATGCGGATTTCCTCGAAGGGATCCGGGCGGCGATCATCGACAAGGACCGCAATCCGCGCTGGAAGCATGCCGGGCCAGAGGCGGTGCCGGCGGAGGATGTGGAAAGGATGCTCGCGCCGCTCGGCGCGGAGGAACTGACATTCGAGGAGGAGAATCCATGAAGATCGCATTCATCGGACTTGGCAACATGGGTGCGCCGATGGCGGCCAACCTCGTCAAGGCGGGGCATGAGGTGACCGGCTTCGACACGCAGGCGCCGATGCCCGACGGCGTCGTCGCGGCGATCAGCGCGGCGGGCGCGGTGAAGGAGGCCGAGGTCGTCATCACCATGCTGCCGAACGGCGCGATCCTGCGATCGGTCGCGGGCCAGGTCATCCCGGCGATGAAGAAGGGCGCGGTCCTCTGCGACTGCTCGACCGTCGATGTGGACAGCGCCCGCGCGGTCGCGGATCAGGCGGTCAAGGCCGGGCTGCTGGCGGTGGATGCCCCCGTCTCGGGCGGCGTCGGCGGGGCGGCGGCGGGTACGCTGACCTTCATGGCGGGGGGCAGCGACGAAGCCTTCGCCATCGTGAAGCCGCTTTTCGACGTGATGGGCCAGAAGGCGGTGCATTGCGGGCCCTCGGGCAACGGGCAGGCCGCGAAGATCTGCAACAACATGATCCTCGGCGTCACCATGATCGCCACCTGCGAGGCCTTCGCGCTGGCCGACAAGCTCGGCCTCGACCGGAAGAAGATGTTCGACGTCGTCTCCACCTCCTCGGGCTATTCCTGGGTGATGAACGCCTACTGCCCCGCCCCCGGCGTCGGGCCGAAGTCGCCCGCCGACAACGGCTACAGGCCGGGCTTCGCCGCCGAACTCATGCTGAAGGACCTGCGGCTTTCCCAGCAGGCGGCCGAGGCGGCGGATGCCGATACGCCGATGGGCCAGCTTGCCGCGCTCCTCTACGAGACCTTCGTGGAACGCGAGGACGGCAAGGGCATGGACTTCTCCGCCATGCTGCCGAGGTTCGAGAAACGGCATCGCGGCTGAATTCCGCCGATCGCGGAAACTTCCGGAACGCCCGCCATCCGCGATCCGTTAGGACAGCGGCGACTACAGAGATCGACGATGACACCGACCCGACCGATGCGCCTGATTCTGCCCGCAATTCTCGCCGCGCACGTCATCGGAACGGTGCCCGCGCAGGCGGGCGGCGGCTTCTGCCCGCCGGGGCTCGCCAAGAAATCGCCTGCCTGCGTGCCGCCGGGCCAGGCGCAGAAGCATCGCCACGAAACGCACGAACGCCTCCGGCGTGGCGACAGCCTTCACGACCACGACCACTACCACCTGATCCGCCATCCCGACCGTTACGGGCTTGACCCCTTGCGCCCCGGTGAACGTTACTACGTCGTGGACGGGCGGATTCTGCGCGTCGACCGGGAAACCTACGAAGTGCTGGACGTCATCCGGGCTGTCTCGGCGCTTCTCGACTGAAGGAAGCCGCCGCTGCCCGTCATGCCAGACAGAACGCCATGACGGGATGGATCGAAGCTGCGACCGGGCTCGACCGGATCGAAGCTGCGGCAAGGCGCCGGCTTGCCCGGCTCGTTCCCGTGACGCTCGACCGGGGCACGGCGCTCTTTCATCCCGGCGAAGCGGCCAAGGGATTCATCGTCGTGCTTGCGGGGCGGATCGAGGTCTTCCTGACCGGACCGTCCGGGCGCGACATCCTCCTCTATTCCGTCGAGGCAGGCGGCTCCTGCGTGCAGACGACGCTCGGCCTGCTCGGCGGCGAGGACTACACCGGCGAGGCGGTGGCGGCGACCGAGGTTCGCGCCGTCCTCATCCCCCGCGCCGATTTCCTCGCGCTGATGGACACATCGCCCGCCTTCCGGGGCTTCGTCTTCACGGCCTTCGCCGAACGGATGCAGGGGATGCTGCACCTGCTGGAACGGGTGGCCTTCCAGCGCGTCGAAAGCCGGCTCGCCGCTGCCCTGCTCGACCGCGCCGAGGCGGGCGAGGTCCGCGCGACGCATCAGGAGCTTGCGACCGCCATCGGCTCGGCGCGCGAGGTCGTGTCGCGCCGGCTCGACGCCTTCGCGCGCTCCGGCCTCGTCGCCACCGAACGCGGCAGCGTGATCCTGCGCGACTCCACCGCGCTGGCCCGGCTCGCGGCCGTTCAGGACTGAGGTCCGGTCCCGCACCCGACCGAAGTCCGAAGGACCGGGGTTCTGTGACATGGTCACAGACAGGACGCCGCGGCCGCGGCATGATCCCCCCATGAACCTCCGGACGGCTCGGAGGGTGGGAAACGGAGAGACCCCATGTTCAAGACCAATGTCGGCGGCATCGACCGGGTGCTGCGCATCGTCCTCGGCCTCGCGCTTCTGGCGGGCTTCTTCCTGAACGCCGACGCCACCTATCGCTGGGCCTACCTCATCGGCATCGTGCCACTCCTGACCGGGCTGATGGGATCCTGCCCCGCCTATTCGCTCTTCGGGATGAATACCTGCCCGATGAAGAAAGGCTGACGGTTTCCGGCGCCGGAACCTTCTGCCATTCTGGACATTCGTATGAGTGTGGCCGGAGGTTCCGATGTCGAGACTGCTAGCCAGCCTTGCCCTGGTCGTGGCGACGGCCTTCCCCGCGAGCGCGCAGAATTGCCGCATCGACGTGCGGTCGGGCAAGTGCATCTTCGTGCCGACGGGCCAGCAGACCCCGCCCGACTTCGCCGTCGGCGACGCCTTCCCGATCTACGACCACAGCATGATCCTCGACCTTGAACGCTACGGCCTGCCGCCCGTCGATGGCGCCTGGCGCTACTACCGGTCGGGCCCCGACATCTACAAGGTGGACGCGAACACCTACCGGGTGCTCGACATCCTGCGTTACGCGGGGCGCTGATCCCTATTCGGCGGCCACGCGGCGCGGCTTCAGCATCTGCCGCAGGTAGCGCCCGGTATGGCTGCACTCGACCTTCGCCACGTCCTCGGGCGTGCCGGCGGCAACGATCCGACCGCCGCCGTCGCCACCCTCCGGCCCGATGTCGATGATCCAGTCGGCGGTCTTGATGACGTCGAGGTTGTGCTCGATCACCACGACAGAGTTGCCCTGTTCCACAAGCTCATGCAGGACTTCCAGCAGTTTTCGAACATCCTCGAAGTGCAAACCGGTCGTTGGCTCGTCGAGAATGTACAAAGTGCGACCTGTGGACCGGCGACTGAGCTCCTTCGACAGCTTGACCCGCTGCGCCTCGCCGCCCGAAAGCGTCGTCGCCTGCTGGCCGACCTTGATATAGCCAAGACCCACCTTCACCAGCGCGTCCATCTTCTCGCGGATCGCGGGGACCGCGGCGAAGAACGACTGCGCGTCCTCCACCGTCATCTCCAGCACATCGGCGATGGACCTGCCCTTGAACTTGATCTCGAGCGTTTCCCGGTTGTAGCGGTGACCCTTGCACGTCTCGCAGGTGACGTAGACGTCGGGCAGGAAGTGCATCTCGATCTTGATGACGCCGTCTCCCTGGCAGGCCTCGCAGCGCCCGCCCTTCACGTTGAACGAGAAACGCCCCGGCTGGTAGCCGCGCGCCTTGGCCTCGGGGAGCCCTGCGAACCAGTCGCGGATGGGCGTGAAGGCGCCCGTGTAGGTCGCGGGGTTCGACCGCGGGGTGCGACCGATGGGCCGCTGGTCTATGTCGATGACCTTGTCGAGATGCTCGAAGCCCCGGATCGTCTCGCAGGGCGCCGGCGTCTCGCGCGCGCCGTTGAGCCGCATCGCCGCGTTCTTGTAGAGCGTCTCTACCGTCAGCGTCGACTTGCCGCCGCCCGAGACGCCGGTGACGCAAACGAACTTGCCCAGCGGGAACTCCGCCGTCATCTCCTTGAGGTTGTTGCCCGTGGCCTTGACCACGGTCAGCTTCTTGCCGTTGCCCTCGCGCCGGCGCCGGGGCACCGCGATCTCGCGCGTGCCCGAGAGATACTGGCCGGTGAGCGAGGCGGCATCGGCCGCTATCTCCGCGGGCGTGCCGCGCGCGATGACCTGCCCGCCGTGGACGCCCGCGCCGGGGCCGATGTCGAGCACATAGTCCGCCGCGCGCACCGCCTCCTCGTCGTGTTCGACCACGAGGACGGTATTGCCCTGGTCCCTGAGCGACTTCAGCGTGCCGAGCAGCCGGTCGTTATCGCGCTGGTGGAGCCCGATCGAGGGCTCGTCGAGTACATAGAGCACGCCGGTCAGGCCCGATCCGATCTGGCTCGCCAGCCGGATGCGCTGGCTCTCGCCGCCCGAGAGCGTGCCCGCATTCCGCGACAGCGTCAGATAGTCGAGCCCGACGTTGTTCAGGAACCCGAGCCGTTCGCGGATTTCCTTCAGGATCAACCGGGCGATCTCGTTCTTCTGCTTGGTGAGCCGTCCGGGCACCGTGTCGATCCAGGCGTGGGCCTCCCTGATCGACATCTGGACGACCTCGCCGACGTGAAGTCCGGCGATCTTCACCGCCAGCGCCTCGGGCCGCAGGCGATGGCCGCCGCAGGCATGGCAGGGACGGTTGTTCTGATACCGCTCGAACTCCTCGCGCACCCAGGCGCTGTCGGTCTCGCGGTAGCGCCGCTCCATGTTCGGGATCACGCCCTCGAAGGTTCGGCTGACCTCGTAAACGCGGCCGCCCTCGTCGAAGCGGAACCGGATCTCCTCCTCGCCCGAGCCGTAGAGGAAGAGATTCTGCACCTTCTCTGGCAGGTCCTTCCAGGGCTTCCTCGCGTCGAAGCCGTAGTGTTTCGCCAGCGCGTCGATGGTCTGCAGGAAATAGGGCGACTTCGACTTGTTCCAGGGGGCAAGCGCCCCGTCCTTCAGCTTCAG
>NZ_JAYRTX010000038.1:0-28425 GCF_041919395.1 Albidovulum sp. | reverse complement strand
GGCGACAACCTGAAGTTCGAGGTGGAACTCATCGCGCCGATCGCGATGGAGGAAAAGCTCCGCTTCGCCATCCGCGAAGGCGGCCGCACCGTCGGCGCAGGCGTCGTCTCGAAAATCCTGAAGTAAGCAAAACGGTTCGACGCAGGCGGGGCATGAGGCCCCGTCTGCCTCTCAACTGAAAGCCCCGCAAGAGGCGAGAGAAATGACTGGTCAGAATATCCGCATCCGGCTCAAGGCCTTCGACTACCGCGTGCTCGACGCCAGCACGCTGGAAATCGTGAACACTGCCAAGCGCACGGGCGCCCAGGTCCGCGGGCCGATCCCGCTGCCGAACAAGATCGAGAAATTCACGGTTCTCCGCGGTCCGCATATCGACAAGAAGTCGCGCGACCAGTGGGAAATCCGCACTCACAAGCGGCTTCTCGACATCGTCGATCCGACGCCCCAGACGGTGGACGCGCTGATGAAGCTCGACCTCGCCGCCGGCGTCGACGTCGAGATCAAGGTCTGAGGAGGGCACTGACCATGTTGCGCTCTGGTGTGATCGCAAAGAAGCTGGGCATGACCCGGCTCTTTCTTGAGGACGGCCGGCAGGTTCCGGTGACGGTTCTCCAACTCGACGGGTGCCAGGTCGTGGCGCAGCGCACGGTCGAGAAGGACGGCTATTCGGCTGTCCAGCTCGGCGCGGGTGCGGCCAAGGCCAAGCGGACCACGGCGGCGATGCGCGGACACTTCGCCAAGGCGAAGGTGGAGCCCAAGCGCAAGATCGCCGAGTTCCGCGTCAGCCCCGACAACTTGATCGGCGTGGGCGAGGAGCTGACGGCCGACCATTACTTCGCGGGCCAGTATGTCGACATCGCCGGCACCTCGATCGGCAAGGGCTTCGCCGGTGTCATGAAGCGGCACAACTTCGGCGGCCTCAGGGCCTCGCACGGCGTGTCGATCAGCCACCGCTCGCACGGTTCGACCGGCCAGTGCCAGGATCCCGGCAAGGTGTTCAAGGGCAAGAAGATGGCCGGCCATCTCGGTGCCGTGCGCGTGACCACGCAGAACCTGCAGGTCGTGCGCACCGACGCGGGCCGTGGCCTGATCATGGTCAAGGGTTCGGTTCCGGGCTCAAGGGGCGGCTGGGTGACGATCAAGGACGCGGTGAAGAAGCCGGTCCCGGAGAATGCCGTCCGCCCCGCCGGGCTGAAGTCGGCCGCCAAGCCCGCGGCTGAGGCCACCGCCGCGCCCGAAGGAGAGCAAGCATGAAACTCGATGTGATCAAGCTCGACGCCAAGAAGGCGGGCTCGATCGATCTCGATGACGAGATCTTCGGGCTGGAGCCGCGCGCGGACATCCTGCACCGTGTCGTTCGCTGGCAGCGCGCGAAGGCGCAGGCCGGCACCCACTCGGTGCTCGGCAAGTCCGACGTGAGCTACTCGACCAAGAAGATCTATCGCCAGAAGGGCACCGGCGGCGCACGCCACGGCTCCCGCAAGGCGCCGATCTTCCGTCACGGCGGCACCTACAAGGGGCCGACGCCGCGCAGCCACGCGCATGACCTGCCGAAGAAGTTCCGGGCGCTCGGCCTGAAGCACGCGCTGTCGGCGAAAGCCGGCGCCGGCCAGCTCGTGATCCTCGACAGCCTCGACATGGGCGAAGCCAAGACCAAGATCCTCGCCAAGGCGGCGAAGGAGCTTGGCTGGAAGCGCGTCCTGATCATCGACGGCGCCGAGGTGAACGCCAACTTCGCGCGCGCCGCGGCGAACATTGAAGGCATCGACGTGCTGCCCTCGATGGGCGCGAATGTCTATGACATCCTAAAGCGTGATACCCTCGTGATCACGAAGGCGGGTGTCGAAGCTCTGGAGGCCCGCCTGAAATGAGCGTGAAACCCGAACACTACGACGTCATCGTCAAGCCGGTGATCACCGAGAAGGCGACCATGGCTTCGGAAGCCGGCGCAGTTGTCTTCCAGGTGGCGAAGTCGGCCACGAAGCCCCAGATCAAGGAGGCGGTCGAGGCCGTCTTCGGCGTGAAGGTGAAGGCGGTCAACACCACCATCACCAAGGGCAAGGCGAAGAAGTTCCGCGGCCGTCCCGGCGAACGCAGCGACGTGAAGAAGGCCTACGTGACCCTCGAGGAGGGGAACACTATCGACGTGTCCTCCGGGCTCTGATAGAAGGCGCCGAATCTCGCGGCCCCGGCTTCCGGGGCCGTGGCATTTTACTGAAGTCGGGGACCTTCGGGGCCCTGTGATCCGGGGACCTTCGGGGCCCTTCAACCAAGGACCGACAGGTCCAGAGCAACGGAAGACAGAAGCATGGCACTCAAGTCGTACAAGCCGACGACGCCGGGCCAGCGCGGGCTGGTACTGATCGACCGTTCGGAGCTTTGGAAAGGTCGCCCGGTCAAGGCCCTCACCGAGGGCCTCATCAAGACCGGCGGCCGGAACAACACCGGGCGCGTCACGATGTGGCACAAGGGCGGGGGCGCCAAGCGTCTCTACCGGGTCGTGGATTTCAAGCGGCGGAAGTTCGACGTTCCGGCGACGGTCGAGCGGATCGAATACGATCCGAACCGGACTGCGTTCATCGCGCTGGTGAAATACCAGGACGGCGAGCAGGCCTACATCCTCGCGCCGCAGCGCCTCGCCGTGGGCGACAATGTCGTCGCCGGTGCCAAGACCGACGTGAAGCCGGGCAACGCGATGCCGTTTTCCGGCATGCCGATCGGCACGATCGTCCACAACGTCGAGCTGAAGCCCGGCAAGGGCGGCCAACTGGCGCGCGCCGCGGGCACCTATGCCCAGTTCGTCGGCCGCGACGGCGGCTACGCGCAGATCCGCCTGTCTTCGGGCGAGCTTCGCATGGTCCGCCAGGAGTGCATGGCAACGGTGGGCGCGGTGTCTAACGCCGACCACTCGAACCAGAACCTCGGCAAGGCCGGCCGCAAGCGTCACATGGGCGTCCGCCCGACCGTCCGCGGTGTTGCCATGAACCCGATCGACCACCCGCACGGCGGCGGCGAAGGCCGCACCTCGGGCGGCCGGCACCCGGTCACTCCGTGGGGCAAGGGCACCAAGGGCAACAAGACCCGCAAGAACAAGGCGACCGACAAGTACATCGTTCGCTCGCGCCACGCGAAGAAAGGGCGGTAATCCATGTCGCGTTCTATCTGGAAAGGCCCCTTCGTCGACAGCTACCTGCTGAAGAAGGCGGAAAAGGCGCAAGGCTCCGGCAAGTCGGAAGTCATCAAGATCTGGTCGCGCCGCTCCACCATCCTGCCGCAGTTCGTCGGCCTCACCTTCGGCGTCTACAACGGCCAGAAGCACATCCCGGTGAACGTCACCGAGGAGATGATCGGCCAGAAGTTCGGTGAATACTCGCCGACGCGGACCTACTACGGTCACGCCGCCGACAAGAAAGCCAAGAGGAAGTAAGCCATGAGCAAGGAAAAGAATCCGCGCCGCGTGGCCGACAACGAAGCCTTCGCCAAGGCGAAGATGCTGCGCACCTCGCCGCAGAAGCTGAACCTCGTCGCCGCGCTGATCCGCGGCAAGAAGGTGGAAAAGGCGCTGGCCGATCTCACCTTCTCGAAGAAGCGTATCGCCGGCGACGTGAAGAAGTGCCTTCAGTCGGCCATCGCCAACGCCGAGAACAACCACGGACTCGACGTGGACGCGCTCGTCGTGGCCGAAGCCTGGGTCGGCAAGAACATCACCCTGAAGCGCGGTCGTCCGCGGGCGCGTGGCCGGTTCGGCAAGATCATGAAACCCTTCAGCGAGCTGACCATCAAGGTGCGGCAGGTGGAAGAAACCGTCGGGGAGCAGGCGTAATGGGACAGAAGGTCAACCCGATCGGGATGCGCCTGCAGGTCAACCGGACCTGGGACAGCCGCTGGTTCGCCGACAGCAAGGACTACGGCAACCTGCTTCTTGAAGACCTCAAGATGCGCGAGTTCATCCACGACTACGCCAAGCAGGCCGGAGTCTCGAAGGTCATCATCGAGCGGCCGCACAAGAAGTGCCGCGTGACGATCCATACCGCCCGCCCCGGTGTCATCATCGGCAAGAAGGGAGCGGACATCGAGACGCTGCGCAAGAAGCTGGCAAACTTCACCGCGTCCGAGCTTCACCTCAACATCGTCGAGGTCAGGAAGCCCGAGCTTGACGCCGCGCTCGTGGCCGAGTCGATCGCCCAGCAGCTCGAGCGTCGCGTGTCGTTCCGCCGGGCGATGAAGCGCGCGGTGCAGAACGCGATGCGGATGGGTGCCCTCGGTATCCGGGTCAACGTCGCGGGCCGCCTCGGCGGCGCCGAAATCGCCCGGACCGAATGGTACCGCGAAGGGCGCGTGCCGCTGCACACGCTGCGCGCCGACATCGACTATGCGCTCGCCGAGGCCACCACGCCCTACGGGATCATCGGCGTGAAGGTCTGGATCTTCAAGGGCGAGATCATGGAACACGACCCCCAGGCCCGCGACCGCAAGGCTGCAGAGGCCCAGGACGGTCCGGCGCCGCGCGGCCCGCGCCGCGATGATCGCCGCGACGACCGTCGCGACGCCCGCTAAGGAGTACGCAACATGCTGCAACCGAAACGGACGAAGTTCCGCAAACAGCACAAGGGCCGCATCCACGGCGAGGCCAAGGGCGGCGTCAACCTCGACTTCGGCGGCTTCGGCCTGAAGGCGACCGAGCCCGAGCGCGTCACCGCGCGGCAGATCGAGGCGGCCCGCCGTGCGATCACCCGCCACATGAAGCGCCAGGGTCGCGTCTGGATCCGCGTCTTCCCGGACGTGCCGGTGTCGTCGAAGCCGACCGAGGTGCGGATGGGCAAGGGCAAGGGTTCGGTCGATTACTGGGCGGCCAAGGTGAAGCCGGGCCGCATCATGTTCGAGATCGACGGCGTCAGCGAGGTCATTGCCCGCGAGGCGCTTCGCCTTGGCGCGATGAAGCTGCCGGTCACGACCCGCATCGTGATGCGCGAGGACTGGTAGGTCCGACCGGGGGAACCCCCAGCGTTTCCGGAAAGGCGCGCCCGAACGGCGCGCCTTTTCATTTCGCGCGCTGCCGCGCGCCGGCGCGGTCTGGACCCTGGCCCTTGGCCCGAGAGAAACACAACAAAAACGTAACAGATTTGTAACGCCCTCATTGCGGGGCACCCGTTTCATTGGTTAGATCGGCGCGGGACAGTTCCATGAAACTGTCACACGATAACAATAGGACGAAATCGTCACGAAGCGGGTCTTGTGCCCAAGGGAGATGGAAATGACAACGACGAAGACGACCGCCGCGCTTACGCTGGCAGCCCTGCTCTCATCCACCGTAATGGCGAGCGCGCAGTCGCTTGCGGAGATCGAGGCAGCCGCCAAGGCGGAGGGGATGCTCACCACGATCGCATTGCCGCACAGCTGGTGCGGCTATGGCGACGTGATCGCCGGCTTCAAGGCGAAGTACCCCGAGATCCAGGTCAACGAACTGAACCCCGACGCCGGCTCCGCGGACGAGGTCGAGGCGGTGAAGGCCAACAAGGACAACACGGGCCCGCAGGCGCCTGACGTCGTCGACGTGGGTCTTGCCTTCGGTCCGTCGATGAAGGACGAGGGCCTTCTGCAGCCCTACAAGGTCTCCACCTGGGACGACATTCCCGACAGCATCAAGGATGCCGAGGGCCACTGGTACGGCGACTACTATGGCGTGATGTCCTTCATCGTGAACAAGGATCTCGTCGCCAACACGCCGGCCGACTGGGCGGACCTGCTGAAGCCGGAATACGCGGGCCAGGTTGCGCTCGCGGGTGATCCGCGTGCCTCGAACCAGGCGATTCTCGGCGTTCTGGCCGCGGGCCTCTCGACGGGCGCCGCCGCGGGCGAGGCTGCGGGCAAGGCCGGGCTTGACTACTTCGCCGAACTCAACAAGGCGGGCAACTTCGTCCCGGTCATCGGCAAGGCCGGCACCGTGGCGCAGGGCGCGACCCCGATCGTCGTCGCCTGGGACTATAACGCGCTCGCCTGGGCCGACGAACTTGCCGGCAACCCGCCGGTCGAGATCGTGGTGCCGTCGACGGGCGTGCTCGCCGGCGTCTATGTGCAGGGCATCTCGGCCTATGCGCCGCATCCGAATGCGGCGAAGCTCTGGATGGAATATCTCTATTCGGACGAAGGCCAGAACCTGTGGCTGAAGGGCTACTGCCACCCGGCGCGCTTCAATGCGATGTCGGCCGCGGGCAAGCTCGACGCCGATGCGATGGCCAAGCTGCCGCCGGCCGCCTCCTACGAGGCCGCCTACTTCCCGACGCTGGATGAGGTGAACGCCAACAAGGCCGCCGTCACCGGCGGCTGGGATGCGGTCGTGGGCGCCAACGTCCAGTAATCCCGCGCGACGCGAAAAAAACGGCCCCGGCCCGATCCGTACGGACCGGGGTCGCCAACAGGAACAAGACCACTCCAACGGGACGGACCTCGCATGGCTGCGCCTTCCCCCAAGCCAAGGCGGCAATTGCCGCTGACCTGGCTGGGCCTGATGCCCTTCGTCATCTTCGTCACGCTGTTCCTGATCCTGCCCACGATGCATATCGTCGTCGGTGCGTTCCAGGATCGCACCGGTGCATTCACGCTGCAGAACCTCCGTGACCTGAACACCGGCACGATCCCGTCGAGCTACTGGGTCTCCGTGAAGATCTCCGTCGCCTCGGCGGCGCTCGGCTGCCTGATCGGCTTCGGCATGGCGGCGGCCGTGGTCTTCGGCGCGGTGCCGCGCTGGGTGAAGTCGCCGCTGATGACCTTCTCAGGCGTCGCCTCAAACTTCGCGGGCGTGCCGCTGGCCTTCGCCTTCCTCGCGACCTTCGGGCCGGTCGGCCTCGTGACGGTCTTCATGCGCAACAACTTCGGGATCGTGCTGAGCCGAGACATCGGCTTCAACATCCTTTCGTTCTGGGGGCTGACGGTCACCTACCTCTTCTTCCAGATCCCGCTGATGATCCTGATCATCACTCCCGCGCTGGAGGGCCTGCGTCGCGAATGGCGCGAGGCGGCCGAGGTGCTCGGCGCCTCCACTGCGCAATACTGGCGGATGGTGGCGCTGCCGATCCTGTTCCCGTCTCTTCTGGGCACGTTCGCGCTCCTTTTCGCCAACGCCTTCGGCGCGGTGGCCACCGCTATCGCGCTCACCGGCTCGGCGCTGAACATCGTGCCGATCCAGCTTTTCGCGCAGATCAGGGGCGATGTGCTTGGCAACCCGAACCTCGGCTATGCCATGGCCTTCGGCATGATCGTCATCACGGCCATCGCCAACGTGCTCTACATCTGGCTGCGGATACGTGCTGAACGGTGGCTGAAATGAGCCTCTACGCCCGCCTCACCGGCTGGATCGTCCTGCTGTTCGGCCTTGGCTACTTCATCGTCCCGCTCGTCGGGCTGACCGAGTTCTCGCTGAAGGCGCGGCGTGGGGTCTACAGTTTCGACGCCTACGCCAAGATCATCGGGGACCCGGAGTTCCAGGCGACTTTCAGCTATTCGGTGGTCATGGCGCTCGTCACCATCGCCATGGGCGTGCTCATCGTCGTGCCCACGGCCTTCTGGGTCCGGCTGAAGATGCCCTGGGCGCGACCCTATGTGGAGTTCCTGACGCTTCTGCCGCTGGTCATTCCGGCCATCGTCATCGTCTTCGGCTACATACGGCTCTACAACACGTCGAGCTTCCTGCCGCTGACCGGCACGGCGACGGGTACCAACCTGCTCCTGGCCTTCGGTTACACGGTTCTGGCCCTGCCCTATATGTACCGGGCGATCGATACCGGCCTGCGGACCATCGACGTCGCCACGCTGACCGAGGCCGCGCAGAGCCTGGGCGCCGGCTGGACGACCATCCTGACCAGGGTGATCCTGCCCAACGTGCTGCCCGCCGTGCTCTCCGGCGCGTTCCTGACCTTCGCCATCGTCATCGGTGAATTCACGCTCGCCGCCTTGCTGGACCGGCCGGCCTTCGGACCCTACCTGCAACGGATCGGCGCAAACAAGCCGTACGAACCCTTCGCGCTCTCGGTGATTGCGTTCGCGATCACCTGGGCTTGCATGGGGCTGATCCAGCTTGTCACCCGGTTCTCCAAACACACGAAGGCACAGCCCTGATGTCGTATCTCGAGATTGCCCGTCTGGAAAAGTCCTTCGGTGCGAACCGCGTCGTCACGGACTTCAACCTCGGCGTCGAACAGGGGGAGTTCATCTCGCTCCTCGGCCCCTCGGGCTGCGGCAAGACCACCGTGCTGCGCATGGTCGCGGGGTTCGAGCGGCCATCGTCCGGCGCAATCCGCATCGCCGGCGAGGATGTGGTCGGCAAGCGCCCGAACCAGCGCAACATCGGCATGGTGTTCCAGGCCTACGCGCTTTTCCCGAACCTGACGGTGGCCGAGAACGTCGGCTTCGGCCTGAAGATCAAGGGCGCGCGGCGCAACGAAATCACCGCCCGCGTGACCGAGATGCTCGCGCTGATCGGCCTGCCGGACCTCGGGGGGCGCTACCCGTTCCAGCTTTCGGGCGGGCAGCAACAGCGCGTGGCACTGGCCCGCGCGCTCGCGCCGAAGCCCCGGGTGCTGCTGCTCGACGAGCCGCTGTCGGCGCTTGACGCCAAGGTCAGGGTGTCCCTTCGCAATGAAATCCGCGCGATCCAGCGCGATCTCGGCATCACCACGATCTTCGTGACCCACGACCAGGAGGAAGCGCTGTCGATCTCCGACCGGATCGTGGTGATGAATGCCGGGATCGCCGACCAGGTGGGCACACCGTTCGAGATATACAACCGCCCGACGACGCGGTTCGTGGCGAACTTCGTGGGCCAGCTGAACCTCTTCAAGGCCGACGGTACGGGCCGCATCGGCGGCGTGGCGGTGGGGCAGGGGGATTTCGCCGCCCGGCCCGAAGCCGTGCATCTCGGGCGCGCGGCGGAGGCAGACATCGTCCTGCCGGCCACGGTCGAGGAGGTGCATTTCCTCGGCTCCGTCATCCGCGTGACGGCAACGGCCGCCGGCGCGCGGATCGCGCTCGACACCTTCAACCGCCCCGACGTGCCTCCGCCGGCCGTCGGCAGCACGGTGGAACTGAGCCTCTCCTCGCGCGACCTGATCCCGCTGAAGTAGGGGCGGGTGGCGGCGCGCAGCGGTCCTGCGCGGTGTTCACCAAACTTCCGCTTGCCCACCGCCCACCTCTCCCTTATAGGGACGCATCCTGCGATTCCGGGTGACCGGGATTCGCGGGTCCATCATTGACTCCACCGAATCAAGGGTGACCCCGCAAGGGCCCTCCGGTGATGTGGGAAGGAAGAGGCGCATGAACGCCACCGAACTGAAAGCGAAGACGCCCGACCAGCTCCGCGACGAGCTGGTGGCGCTCAAGAAGGAGGCGTTCAACCTCCGCTTCCAGCAGGCCACCGGCCAGCTCGAGAACACCGCCCGCATGCGCGCCGTCCGCCGCGACGTCGCCCGCATCAAGACGGTGCTGAACGCCAAAGCCGCCGAAGCCGCGAAGTAAGAGGACCGACCCATGCCCAAACGTATCCTGCAAGGCGTCGTCACCTCGGACAAGAACGAGCAGACGATCACCGTCCTGGTCGAGCGCCGCTTCAAGCATCCGCTGCTGCAAAAGACGGTGCGGAAATCGAAGAAATACCGCGCGCATGACGCGGAGAACAAGTTCAAGGTCGGCGACACCGTCCGCATCGAGGAATGTGCGCCGATCTCGAAGACGAAGCGTTGGACCGTGGTGACGGAAGCCTGAGGCTTAACCCCACCACATCCTTCTGAACGAAACCCTGGGGCCCAAGACTGATGACGGTCCCCAAAGGTCGGGAGAAACCAAATGATCCAGATGCAGACCAATCTGGATGTCGCTGACAACTCCGGCGCGCGCCGGGTTCAGTGCATCAAGGTCCTGGGGGGTTCCCACCGCCGCTATGCCAGCGTCGGCGACATCATCGTGGTGTCGGTGAAGGAAGCCATCCCGCGCGGCCGCGTGAAGAAGGGCGACGTCCGCAAGGCCGTGGTCGTGCGCACCGCCAAGGAAGTTCGCCGCGAGGACGGAACCTCGATCCGCTTCGACCGCAACGCCGCCGTCATCCTGTCGAACCAGGGCGAACCGATCGGCACCCGCATCTTCGGGCCGGTCGTGCGCGAACTGCGCGCGAAGAACTTCATGAAGATCATCTCGCTCGCGCCGGAGGTGCTGTGATGGCTGCGAAACTCCGTAAAGGCGACAAGGTCGTCGTCCTTGCCGGCAAGGACAAGGGCAAGAAGGGCGAGATCACCTCGGTCGACCCGAAGGCCAACAAGGCCGTGGTCGATGGCGTGAACGTCGCCATCCGCCACCAGCGCCAGACCCAGACGAACCAGGGTGGTCGCCAGCCGAAGGCGATGCCGATCGACCTGTCGAACCTCGCGCTGATGGACAAGGACGGCAAGGCCACCCGTGTCGGCTTCCGCATGGAAGGGGACAAGAAGGTCCGCTTCGCCAAGACCACCGGGGAGGCGCTCTGATGCTCGACGCTCAAACCTACACCCCGCGCCTCAAGGCGCTCTACCGCTCGACGATCCGCGGCGCGCTGAAGGAAGAGTTCGGCCTGAAGAACGACATGCAGATCCCGAAGCTTGAGAAGATCGTTCTCAACATGGGCGTCGGCGAGGCCGTCAAGGACACCAAGAAGGTCAAGCAGGCCGCCGAGGAGCTGACGCTCATCGCCGGCCAGAAGGCCGTCGTCACCAAGGCGAAGAAGTCGATCGCCGGCTTCCGCGTTCGCGAGGAGATGCCGCTGGGCTGCAAGGTAACGCTGCGCGGCGACCGGATGTACGAATTTCTCGACCGCCTGATCAACGTCGCGCTTCCCCGCGTCCGCGACTTCCGCGGCGTCAAGGGCTCGTCGTTCGACGGCCGCGGCAACTACGCGATGGGCCTGAAGGAACACATCGTGTTCCCCGAGATCGACTTCGACAAGGTCGACGAGGTTCTCGGCATGGACATCATCATCTGCACCACCGCGACCAAGGACGCGGAAGCGAAGGCGCTGTTGAAGCATTTCAACATGCCCTTCACCAGCTGATCCGCGGAGGACGAACGAATGGCGAAGAAATCCATGGTGAACCGCGAAACGAAGCGCGCGAAGCTGGTCAAGCAATATGCGGCCAGGCGCGCGGCGCTGAAAGCGGTGATCGAGGACCAGGCGAAACCGATGGAAGAGCGGTTCAAGGCCTCGATGAAACTGGCGAAGCTGCCGCGCAACTCCTCGGCCACGCGGATCCACAACCGCTGCCAGCTGACGGGCCGTCCGCACGCCTACTATCGCAAGCTCAAGCTCAGCCGGATCATGCTGCGCGATCTCGCCTCGATGGGCCAGATCCCGGGCATGGTCAAGTCGAGCTGGTAAGGAGGACCGAGGAATGTCGATGAACGATCCTCTCGGCGATATGCTGACCCGCATCCGCAACGCGCAGATGCGTGGCAAATCCACCGTCCGCACGCCGGCTTCCAAGCTCCGCGCCTGGGTGCTCGACGTCCTGAAGGACGAAGGCTACATCCGCGGCTATGAGAAGGTTCAGACGGCCGAGGGCCATGCTGAGCTGGAAATCAGCCTGAAGTACTTCGAAGGCACGCCGGTGATCCGCGAGATCCAGCGCGTCTCGAAGCCGGGGCGCCGCGTCTATGCCGGCGTCAAGGACATCCCGTCGGTCCGCCAGGGCCTCGGGGTCTCCATCGTCTCGACGCCGAAGGGCGTGATGTCGGATGCAGCTGCACGGACCGCCAATGTCGGCGGCGAAGTGCTCTGCACCGTGTTCTGAGGAGGGGTCAATGTCTCGTATCGGCAAGAAACCCGTTCCCGTTCCGGCCGGCGTAAGCGCCAACATCTCGGGCCAGACCGTCGAAGTGAAGGGCCCCAAGGGAACCCTCGCCTTCACGGCGACCGACGACGTGACGATCACGCTCGCCGACGGCAGCGTTTCGGTCGTGCCGCGCGGCACCTCGAAGCGCGCGCGCCAGCAGTGGGGCATGTCGCGGTCCATGATCGAGAATCTCGTCACCGGCGTGACCAAGGGCTTCAGGAAAGAGCTTGAAATCCAGGGCGTCGGCTACCGTGCGGCGATGCAGGGCAACGTCCTGAAGCTGTCGCTCGGCTACAGCCACGAGGTCAATTTCGACGTGCCGAAGGGCGTGACGGTCACGACCCCGAAGCAGACCGAGATCGTCGTGGAAGGGATCGACCCGCAGCTCGTCGGCCAGGTCGCGGCCAACATCCGTGAATGGCGCGGCCCCGAGCCCTACAAGGGCAAGGGCATCCGCTACAAGGGCGAGTTCATCTTCCGCAAGGAAGGCAAGAAGAAGTAAGGATCGCAGAGATGGCAAACAGCAAACGGGAACTGTTCCTCAAGCGCCGCCTGCGCGTCCGGAACAAGCTTCGCAAGATAGCCGACGGGCGCGCGCGCCTTTCGGTCCACCGTTCGTCGAAGAACATCAGCGTGCAGCTGATCGACGACGTGAAGGGCGTGACGCTCGCCGCGGCCTCCTCGCTGGAGAAGGACCTCGGCGTCGTCGGCAAGAACAACGTCGAGGCGGCCAAGAAGGTTGGCGCGGCGATTGCCGAGAGGGCGAAGAAGGCCGGAGTCGAGGCGTGCTACTTCGATCGTGGCGGCTTCATCTTCCATGGCAAGATCAAGGCACTTGCCGATGCGGCGCGCGAAGGCGGGCTGAAGTTCTGACGAATGCGGGTGGCGCCCCATCAAACGGGTGCGCCGCCCCGATGATCCGGGTCCCCGATCCAGTCGGGGACACCAGGATCGGCCGTAACGGTGTGGGATACCGCGCCAGCATGCAAGGAATGCCGAATGGCAGAACGTGAACATCGCCGGGAGCGCCGCGAGCGCGAGGAAACCCCGGAATTCGCCGATCGTCTCGTCGCGATCAACCGGGTGTCGAAGACGGTGAAGGGTGGCAAGCGCTTCGGCTTCGCCGCGCTCGTGGTGGTCGGTGACCAGCGCGGCCGCGTCGGCTTCGGCAAGGGCAAGGCCAAGGAAGTGCCGGAAGCGATCCGCAAGGCGACCGAACAGGCCAAGCGCAGCCTCGTGCGCGTGCCGCTGCGCGATGGCCGCACGCTGCACCACGACATCGAGGGCCGCCATGGCGCGGGCCGCGTCGTGATGCGCACCGCCGTTCCGGGGACCGGGATCATCGCCGGTGGCCCGATGCGCGCCGTGTTCGAGATGCTGGGCGTCCAGGACGTGGTGGCCAAGTCGATGGGCTCGCAGAACCCCTACAACATGATCCGCGCCACGATCGACGGGTTGAAGCAGGAGGCGAGCCCCCGACAGGTGGCGCAGCGTCGCGGCAAGAAGGTGGCCGACATCCTGAAGAAGCCCGAAGCGGCTGAAGCCGTGGAGGCTTGAGACCAATGGCCAAGAAAACCATCGTCGTGAAGCAGATCGCCTCGCCAGCCCGCCGTCCCGCCGTGCAGGCCGCGACGCTCAAGGGCCTCGGCCTCGGCAAGATCAACCGCACCCGCGAGCTTGAGGACACGCCCTCGGTTCGCGGCATGGTCAACAAGATCCCGCATCTGGTGACCATCGTCGAAGAGCGCGGCTGAGCTTCTTGCCGGCCGCCTGCCGGGACCTGCACCTGGCCCCAAAATCCGAACGCCCCGTCCGAAAGGCCGGGGCGTTCCGCATTCGTCGCCCCAGTCCGGCTCCGTCCGCGGAATGCCGGCCGTCTCATCCCCGTTGATACCTGAATCCGGGCAGCATAGGCTCGCCTGCGGCGGGGCAGGGGTGAACGCGGGTGTTGATGCGGCTTCTCCATCTGGCCGCCCTTCTGGGGGCCGTCGCGGTAGGCGCTACGCTCTGGGCCTGGGGGCAGCCGCTCATCTCCACCAGTGGGCAGGTCCGGCTCTGGGTGAATTCGGTCTGGTCGAACGAGAATTCCCAGCAGATCGCGGATTGGTACACGCTGTCGCATGTGATCCACGGTGTTCTGATCGCGGCCGCCGGCCGGCTCGCGGGGCGCTGGCTGCGCTTCGCCCTCGCCTATGCGATCGCCATCGCGACCGGCGTAGCATGGGAGATCGCGGAGCACACGGACTGGGTGCTCGACCGGTTCAGGGGACAGACGATCTACCAGGGATACATCGGCGACAGCGTGCTGAACGCGGTCAGCGACTATCTCTTCATGCTCGCGGGCTTTGCCGCCGGGGCGTGGCTTGGCGCGGCCCGGGGGCTGATCCTGGTCCTCGGCCTCGAATCGCTCTCCGCCCTTTTCGCACGCGACAGTCTCATCCTCACGACCATCCGCGTCGTGCATCCGATCCCTGCGCTTACGGCCTGGCAGGACAGGACAAACCCCGGAACCCCTCCGGGGGCCGAGGTGCCGCGCCCGTGATCCCGGGCCCGCCGTCGGGGCGCACGACGGCCATGAACGCGGGACGATTTTGCACTACATTCGGAGCTGTGATTCCCCCGACCCGAGGAGACTGCCGCTTGCCCAACCTGGACTTCGCAATCCTCGTGCGCGAATTCGTGACGCTCTTCGTGGTGATCGACCCGGTCGGCTCCCTGCCGGTGTTCTACTTTGCCACCCGCGGTGTGCCTGAGGCGTTGCACTGGCGGTTCGCCCTTCGCGGCGTCCTTGTGGCGGGTGCGGTCCTGTTCTTCTTCCTCGTGGCAGGACAGGTCTTGCTGGAAGGCGTCGGGCTCAGGCTCGGGTCCTTCCAGATCGCCGGCGGGATCATCCTGTTCCTCTTCGCGCTCACCATGATCTTTGGCGACGCGAAGCCTGCGCGCGAGATCGAGGAGGCGGAGCGCGACCACATGGCGGGTGCGGTCTTTCCGCTGGCCATGCCGTCGATCGCCTCGCCAGGCGCGATGCTCGCGGTCGTGATCCTGACCGACAACCACCGCAACACGATTTCGGAGCAGGTGGTGACGGCGGCGCTCCTCGTGCTCGTGCTTGTCATCACCTTCGCGATCCTGCTTCTGGCCCGGCCCCTGAAGGGGATCATCGGCAACACCGGGGCGAACGTCGTCAGCCGGGTCATGGGGATCGTCCTCGCGACGGTCGCGGTCGATTCCGTACTGAACGGGTTCGAGGCGCTCGGCGTCATGGCGCTGCCGGATTCAGGGGTCTGACCGAACGGATATGCGGCGGGGCCCGTGATTCCCCCCCGGAAAGCACGACTAAAGGCCATGTCGCTTTTTCGCGGCGGCTGGCGTGCAATTCTACCGCGTGCCCGCAAGAGCACGGCGACAGGAGGAGGAAAGAATGTCCAGCCCGTATGTGGGAGGATGCGAACACCACCGTGTGCGCGCCTCTGCCGAACCCATCGACAACCACGAATGCCACTGCAACGTCTGCAAGAAGGTGACCGGCCAGCACACGACCCATGTGGCCTTCTTCAACCACGGCGACATCCGGACCGACAACGAGTCCGCGATGAAGCGCGTGCCTTTCAATGCCGATAACCCGAACGGACCCCTGGAGATCTGCCTCTGCGAGAAATGCGGGGCCGTGCTGATGCTCGACGACAAGCAGCACCGCATCCGCGTGGCGGTGCCGAATGTCATGGGCTACGACGATGCCGCCTTCCCGAAGGCCACCTACCACGCCTTCTGGGACACGACGAAGGGTTACCCCAAGCCCACCGACGGGCGCCCGGTCTACGAGGGCCTTCAGCCCAGCTTCGCCTGGCCGAAGGGCGCCTGACCTCGGGTCCGGGACCCGGAGCAGTCGCGGGGCGTCCGGCGCCGGACGCCCCGTCGTGATAGGTCGCGGCATCGGGCTTGATCGCCCGCCGCAATGGGTCTATAGGCCCCGGGTGGCACCGAAGGGTGCCCGAATCCAACAAGCAAGAAATGCCGTGTGGCCCCATCCGTCGCTGGCGGGGCATTTCCGGCTGAGGAGAAGCGACATGAAACTGAACGAACTCCGGGACAATCCCGGTGCAGCGAAGAAGTCCAAGCGCGTCGCGCGCGGTCCCGGGTCCGGCAAGGGCAAGACCGCCGGCCGCGGCATCAAGGGCCAGAAGTCCCGTTCCGGCGTGGCCATCGGCGGCTACGAAGGCGGCCAGATGCCGCTCTACCGCCGGCTGCCGAAGCGCGGCTTCAACAAGCCGAACCAGAAGAAGTTTGCCGTGGTGAACCTCGGCCAGCTGCAGAGCTTCGTCGATGCTGGCCGGCTCGACGCCAAGGACGAGATTACCGAGGACGTGCTGGTCGCGGCCGGCGTCGTCCGCCGCAAGCTCGACGGCGTCCGCGTGCTCGCCAAGGGCGAGATCAAGGCCAAGCTGAAGCTCGCCGTCACCGGCGCGTCAAAAGCCGCGGTGGAAGCCGTCGAGAAGGCCGGCGGGTCGCTTTCCGTCACGGCGGCGGCAGCGGCCGAATAAGGTGTTGTGGGCGACCCTTGCGGCGCTTACATAGGCACGAGTTTTCCAAGCGCCGCCTGACCGGAAAACGGTCCGGCGGCGCTTCCACATGAGAGAGACCGGAATGGCATCTGCTGCAGAGCAAATGGCGGCGAACATCAGCTGGGGCGCCCTCGGCAAGGCCACCGACCTTCGCCAGCGCATCTTTTTCACGCTGGGGCTGCTGATCGTCTACCGCCTTGGAACCTACATTCCGGTGCCGGGCATAGACGCGACGGCACTGCGCGAGTTCATGCAGAGCGCCTCGCAGGGGATCGGCGGCATGCTGCAGATGTTCACCGGCGGCGCACTCGGCCGCATGGGCATCTTCGCGCTCGGGATCATGCCCTACATCTCGGCCTCGATCATCGTCCAGCTTCTGACCGCGATGGTTCCCGCGCTCGATCAGCTGAAGAAGGAAGGCGAGCAGGGACGCAAGAAGATCAACCAGTACACCCGCTACGGCACAGTCGTCCTTGCGACCTTCCAGGCCTTCGGGCTGGCGAAGAGCCTCGAGGCCGGCAACCTCGCGCATGATCCCGGACTCTTCTTCCAGGCGGCGACGGTGATCACCCTCGTCGGCGGCACGATGTTCCTGATGTGGATCGGCGAGCAGATCACCGCCCGCGGAATCGGCAACGGCACCTCGCTCATCATCTTCGTCGGCATCGTCGCGAACATCCCCGGCGCGCTGGCACAGTTCTTCGAGCAGGGCAGGGTGGGCAACATCCATCCGGGCGTCATACTCGGCGTCATGGCGATGGTCGTGGGCGTGATCGCCTTCGTCGTCTTCATGGAGCGGGCGCTGAGGAAGATCCACATCCAGTACCCACGCCGCCAGGTCGGCATGAAGATCTATGACGGCTCCTCCAGCCACCTGCCGATCAAGGTGAACCCGGCGGGCGTGATCCCGGCGATCTTCGCCTCGTCGCTCCTCCTCCTGCCGACGACGATCTCGACCTTCTCGGGGGCCCAGACCGGACCGGTCATGTCCACGATCCTCGCCTACTTCGGTCCTGGCCAGCCGCTCTACCTTCTGTTCTTCACGGCGATGATCGTCTTCTTTACATATTTCTACACGGCCAACGTGACCTTCAAGTCGGATGATGTGGCCGAAAACCTGAAGAACCAGGGCGGGTTCATCCCCGGCATCCGCCCCGGTGCGAAGACGGTCGATTACCTCGACTATGTCGTCGCCCGTGTCCTCGTCGTGGGCTCGGCCTATCTGGCGGCAGTCTGCCTGTTGCCGGAAATCCTGCGCTCGCAGCTCGCGATCCCGTTCTACTTCGGCGGCACCTCGGTGCTGATCGTCGTCTCGGTCACGATGGACACGATCAACCAGATCCAGTCCCACCTTCTGGCGCACCAGTACGAGGGGCTCATCGAGAAATCGCAGCTGAGGGGCAAGAAGCGGGGCGCGACACGCAAGGCGCCTGCCCGCCGCTGAGGGGGACCGCCCATGACCAACATCATCCTGCTCGGCCCGCCTGGCGCGGGGAAGGGAACGCAGGCTCGCCGCCTGGTGGAGGAACGCGGGCTCGTCCAGCTTTCGACCGGCGACATGCTCCGGGAGGCGCGCACTTCCGGCACGGAGATGGGAAAGAAGGTCGCCGCGGTCATGGATCGGGGCGATCTTGTTACCGACGACATCGTCATCGGGCTGATCGAGGAAAAACTGAAGACCGCGCGGGCGAAGGGCTTCATCTTCGACGGCTTCCCCCGCACGCTCGCCCAGGCCGATGCGCTCGGCGCGCTTCTCAAGCGTTCGGGGCAGGAACTTGACGCGGTGATCGAGATGCGGGTTGATGACGAGGCCCTCGTCGATCGCATCTCGGGCCGCTACACCTGTGGCAACTGCGGCGAGGTTTACCACGACCGGACGAAGCCCACGGCGAAACCGGGCGTCTGCGATGTCTGCGGTTCGACCGATCTGAGGCGCCGTGCCGACGACAATGCCGAAAGCCTGAAGCAGCGGCTGATGGAATACTACAAGAAGACCTCGCCGCTCATGGGCTACTACTACGCCGCCGGCGAACTCTTCACCGTTGACGGCCTGGCCGACATCGACGCCGTGGCGAAATCCATTGCCGATGTGCTCGACCGGGCAAAGGGCGCTTGACGACCCGGGCCAAACCCACTAGGTCACGGCGTCTCTGACGAGAATCGGCTTGATTTGCCGGGCTTTGCCCTTGGCGAATCAGTCGGGCCAAACCGGCCCGGAGCCGCCCGCGGCCTCGGGTCAGAGTTGTGAAAAAAGGTTCTGGAGCTACGGAACCGCAACGAAAGGAAGACACGCGTGGCACGTATTGCTGGCGTCAACATCCCGACGGGGAAACGCGTCCCCATCGCCCTCCAGTATATTCATGGCATCGGCCCGGACATCGCGCGCAAGATCTGCGAAGCGGTGAAGATTGACGCCGCCCGCCGGGTGAACGAGCTTTCGGATTCCGAGGTGCTCGCGATCCGCGAACATATCGACGCGAACTACACGGTCGAGGGCGACCTGCGCCGTGAAGTCACGATGAACATCAAGCGGCTCATGGACCTCGGCTGCTACCGCGGCCTGCGTCACCGCAAGGGCCTGCCCGTCCGCGGCCAGCGCACCCACACCAACGCCCGCACCCGCAAGGGCCCGGCGAAAGCCATCGCCGGCAAGAAGAAGTAAGGGGAGGGTTCCGATATGGCACGCGACAAGACCCGCATGAAGCGCAAGGAGCGCAAGAACATCGCCGCCGGTGTGGCGCATGTGAACTCCTCCTTCAACAACACCAAGATCCTGATCTCGGACGTTCAGGGCAACGCCATTGCCTGGTCGTCGGCCGGCACGATGGGCTTCAAGGGCTCGCGCAAGTCCACGCCCTACGCCGCCCAGATGGCTGCCGAGGACGCTGGCCGCAAGGCGCAGGAACATGGCGTCAAGACGCTGGAAGTCGAAGTCCAGGGACCGGGCTCGGGACGCGAGTCGGCGTTGCGGGCACTGGCCTCGGTCGGGTTCAGCATCACGTCGATCCGCGATGTGACGCCGATCGCGCACAACGGCTGCCGCCCTCCGAAACGCCGCCGCGTCTGACAAAGATTACCGCCATCCGGACCCTGCCGCGAGGCACGGAGCCCGGGTGGCCTTCGCATTTTCCTCGGGCGTTCCCGGCGTCGGTCATGAGCCGGGGGCAGGTATGGAGGCAGAACGCATGATCCACAAGAATTGGGCCGATCTGATCAAGCCGCAGCAGCTTGAGGTCAAGCCGGGCAATGATCCGCAGCGGCAGGCGACGCTCATCGCCGAGCCGCTGGAGCGGGGTTTCGGGCTGACGCTCGGCAACGCGCTGCGTCGGGTACTGATGTCGTCGCTTCAGGGCGCGGCCATCACCTCGGTGCAGATCGACAATGTCCTGCACGAGTTCTCGAGCGTGGCAGGCGTGCGCGAGGACGTGACCGACATCGTCCTGAACCTCAAGGGCGTACGGCTGAAGATGGAAGTCGAGGGGCCGAAGCGGCTCTCGATCTCGGCCAAGGGCCCGGGCGTCGTCACCGCCGGCGACATTTCGGAATCGAACGGCATCGATGTCCTCAACAAGGACCACGTCATCTGCCACCTCGACGAGGGTGCGGACCTTTTCATGGAACTGACGGTGGACACCGGCAAGGGCTATGTCGCGGCCGACAAGAACCGTCCCGAGGATGCGCCCATCGGTCTCATCCCGATCGACGCGATCTATTCGCCGGTGAAGAAGGTCAGCTACGAAGTGCAGCCCACCCGCGAGGGCCAGGTGCTCGACTACGACAAGCTGACCATGAAGATCGAGACCGACGGGTCGCTGACGCCGGATGACGCGGTGGCCTATGCCGCCCGCATCCTGCAGGATCAACTCGGCATCTTCGTGAACTTCGAGGAGCCGGAAGCGGCTGGCAAGGGCGAGGCGGAAGAAGGGCTGGAGTTCAACCCGCTCCTGCTGAAGAAGGTGGACGAACTGGAGCTTTCGGTCCGGTCCGCCAACTGCCTGAAGAACGACAACATCGTCTATATCGGCGACCTGATCCAGAAGACCGAGGCGGAGATGCTCCGCACCCCGAACTTCGGCCGCAAGTCGCTGAACGAGATCAAGGAAGTGCTGTCGGGCATGGGCCTGCATCTCGGTATGGACGTCGAGAACTGGCCGCCGGAGAACATCGAGGACCTCGCGAAGCGGTTCGAGGATCAGTTCTGATTGACTTCGCGGGGGGCGTCGCCTAGACGGCCTCCGCAAATGCCCGCAGTTGCGGGGAGCGAAGGGAAGAAAAGGGTCCGGTGGACCGTTTTGACCTGAACGGGCGCAAGCCCCAAGGAGAGCGGTGCGAGGACCACGCCCGCCGGACAAAGCAAAACGCTATAGGAGTTGAAAATGCGTCACGCCCGCGGCTACCGCCGTCTGAACCGCACCCATGAGCATCGCAAGGCGCTCTGGGCCAACATGGCCGGTTCGCTCATCGAACACGAACAGATCAAGACCACCCTTCCCAAGGCGAAGGAGCTGCGTCCGATCGTGGAGAAACTCATCACGCTCGCCAAGCGCGGCGACCTGCACGCCCGCCGGCTGGCGGCCGCGCAACTGAAGCAGGACAAGCATGTCGCGCGCCTGTTCGAGATCCTCGGGCCCCGCTACAAGGAGCGGCAGGGCGGCTACGTGCGCATCCTGAAAGCCGGTTTCCGCTATGGCGACATGGCGCCGATGGCGATCGTCGAATTCGTGGACCGCGACCCGGCGGCCAAGGGCGCGGCGGACAAGGCGCGCGTCGAGGCCGAGGAAGAGGCCGAATCCTGACCGGCCCGTGCCAGTTATCCGGACTGCAGAAAAGCCCCGCCGGACAACCGGCGGGGCTCGGCATTTGAAGGGATCGCGCCTTGGGAGGCTCGTGGTGGCTTGCGCCGACCGCGGTCAGGTCGCCTCGGCCCGTGGCGGTCGCGCATCGCGACGCAATTTCTCGGCGATGCCGTCGATCATGTGCGAAAGTTGCGCGTCCGCCACTGGCGTTGCGCCCAGGAACTCGAGAAGGTCGGTCCGGGCGGAATCGGGGAGCCGCATGACTCTGGCGAAAAGGCCGGGATTGATCGTACGCAAAATGCTAACCCTCGGAAAGAAGTAGTGTTCGTCGCACAATTTACGGTTGACCATCCTGAAAGCAACTTGTCTAAAAGGACATGTCCGGAATGCCAACACTCGATCCGATCCTTCACTCGCTGTCTCTGATGGCGCCGGCAGGCTATTTCATCGGTCTGCACATCCGCTATGCCTCGCCGCTGATGCAGTTCTCGAACTACAATCAGGACTGGCTGGATCACTACACCGAGAAGGCCTACGCGCTGCGTGACCCCACGATCGCCTGGGGGTTCAGCAAGGAAGGCGCCTGCCGCTGGTCGGAGATCGACGTCCCCGATCCGTTCGGCCTTTTCACCGAGGCGAAGGCCTTCGGGCTGACCTTTGGCCTGACGGTGTCCTGCGGCCCGATCCGATCGCGGACGATTTCGAGTTTCGCGCGTTCCGACCGCGACTTCCGCGACGACGAGGTCGAGAAGATCGCGCATCTGGTACGCCGGCTCCATGACATCACGGAGCCGCCGGAAAGTCTGACGACGGCTCAAATCGAAGCACTGCGGCTGATCGCTGCGGGGGACCGCCACGCGGCAGCAGCAGCCAAACTGAACATCTCCGAAAGCGCGCTCAAGGCTCGCCTCATGTCCGCGCGGCAGAAGCTGCTCGCGCGGACGACGGCCGAGGCGATCCAGCGCGCCAAGGACTACAGGCTGATGTGATCCGATGACGGTTTCCCGCCTGCAAGCAGGGCTGTCTGGGTTTATGAAGCGGGGGGTCTACGCATGAACACGACAATCCTGTCCTTTGCCAATCTCCACAACCACGGAGAACTCTTCGCTAACCTCTTTCGGGCGCGAAAGCAGTCCTTCATCGTCGAGAAGCGGTGGAACCTGCCCGAAGCGCTCGACATGGAGTACGATCAGTACGACACACCGGCGAGCCGCTGGATCGCCATCCACGACCACACCGGACAGGTCTATGCCGGCATCCGGCTGACGCCCACGACGGCGAAGTGCGGCATCTACAGCTACATGATCCGCGATGCGCAGCGCGGGCTCCTCGCCAGCCTTCCCTCCGATCTCCTCTACGAGGAAGCGCCCGTCGATGCCAACATCTGGGAATGCACGCGCGTGTTCGTGCTGCACACCGTGCCGCAGTCGATCCGGCGGCGCGTCCACGGTTACATGGTCGATGCGATGGTGAGATCCGCCCGCGAGGTCGGCGCCACCCAGCTGATCGCCATCACGCCGGCAAACTGGCCGCGCTGGTATGGCCGCTGCGGGCTGACGGCCACGGGCGTCGGTCCGGTGATGTTCATCGACGACGGCGACTACCAGTGCGTCCAGATCGATCTTGCGGCAAAGATGCACTGAACATGCCAGCCATTCGGCGGCCGGGTACCCCGACCGGCCGCCGGGCCGCCTTTCCGGCGGCCGCGACGCGATGTAGTGTCGGGACATGTCCGACCTCTTCGACCGAGCCGCCACCGCTGCGCCCGACACCGCCCATCCGCGCCCCCTGGCCGACCGGCTGCGCCCGCGTGCGCTTGCCGAGGTCATCGGCCAGGACAAGGTGCTGTCGCCCGAGGGCCCGCTCGGCGCCATGCTTGCCGCGGGCAGCCTTTCCTCGCTCATCCTCTGGGGGCCGCCCGGCGTCGGCAAGACGACCATCGCGCGGCTTCTTGCCGATGCGACCGACCTCGCCTTCGTCCAGATCAGCGCGATCTTCACCGGCGTGCCGGACCTGAGGAAGGTCTTCGAGGCGGCGAAGCTCCGCCGCGCGCAGGGGCGCGGAACGCTCCTGTTCGTCGATGAGATCCACCGCTTCAACAAGGCCCAGCAGGACGGATTCCTGCCGCACATGGAGGATGGCACCATCGTCCTCGTGGGCGCCACCACGGAAAACCCCTCGTTCGAGCTGAACGCGGCCCTTCTCAGCCGGGCGCAGGTGATCGTCCTCGAACGCCTCTCGCCCGCCGATCTCGAGCGTCTGGCCCAGCGGGCCGAGAAGGAACTCGGCCACGCCCTGCCCCTGACGGGTGACGCCCGTGCCGCGCTGATCGAGATGGCCGACGGCGACGGCCGCGCGCTTCTCAACCTCATCGAGCAGGTCGCCGCCTGGAAACTGTCCACGCCGATCACGACGGAGGCGCTCGCAAGCCGCCTGATGCGGCGCGCGGCGAAATACGACAAGTCCGGCGACGAGCACTACAACCTCATCTCGGCCCTGCACAAATCGGTCCGCGGCTCGGACCCCGACGCGGCGCTTTACTGGTTCGCACGGATGCTCGAAGGCGGCGAGGACCCCCGTTTCCTCGCGCGCCGGCTGACCCGCATGGCGGTGGAGGACATCGGCCTTGCCGACCCGCAGGCACAGTCGCTCTGCCTTCATGCCTGGGAGGTCTACGAACGCCTCGGCAGCCCCGAGGGCGAGTTGGCGCTGGCGCAGGCGGTGACCTACCTCGCGCTCGCGCCGAAGTCGAACGCAGGCTACGTCGCCTACAAGGCCGCCCGCGATCTGGCGCGCAAGACCGGGTCGGAGCCGCCGCCGAAGCACATCCTGAACGCACCAACGCGGCTGATGAAGGATCAGGGCTACGGCGCGGGTTATGCCTACGACCATGACGCCGAGGATGCCTTCTCGGGGCAGAACTACTTCCCCGACGCGATGAAACGCCCGCTGCTTTACCAGCCGGTCGAGCGCGGCTACGAACGCGAACTGAAAAAGCGCCTCGACTGGTTCGCCAAGCTTCGCGCCGAGCGCAATCGCTGACCGCTCCAGCGTGGCCGGATCATTATTGCGCGTGACCGTGCGGTGAGGCCCGGAGGGGGTGGCCAGCGCCCTTGCCCGGTTGACTTCCCGGCGGCCGCGCGTCAGAGGAGCGCCATGGTCCAGACCCTTCTCCAGGTTGCCCTCGGCGGCGCGCTCGGCGCGTCTGCGCGCTATCTTGTCAACGTGGGCACGATGCGGCTGATCGGCCCGGGCTTCCCCTGGGCGACTGTCGTGGTGAACGTCCTCGGCTCGTTTCTCATGGGCGCGCTCGTCGTAACCCTCGCCCACAAGGACGCGACGCGGCTCGCACCCTTGCTGATGACCGGGGTTCTCGGCGGCTTCACCACCTTCTCGGCTTTCTCGCTCGATGCGCTCACGCTCTGGGAGCGGGGGCAGGCCAGCCTTGCGGCCGCCTATGTCGCAGGATCCGTCATCCTGTCCCTCGCCGGCATCTTCGCCGGGGTGGTGGCCGCGCGGGGCATCTTCGCGTGAACGGCGTCGTGACCCTGACCGTTGCCGAAGCCGAGGGCGAGGCCCGGCTCGACCGCTGGCTGAAGAAGCGCTTCCCCGAGATCACGCAAGGCCAGGTTGAAAAGCTCTGCCGCACCGGGCAGATCCGTGTCGACGGGGGCCGTGTGAAGGCCTCCACCCGCGTCATGCCGGGCCAGCAGGTCCGCGTCCCCCCGCTGCCGAAGGCGGCGCCCGCGACCGCGCCGAAACCCGAGGCCGGGATCACCGACGCCGACGCGCGGATGATCCAGGCGGCCGTCCTCTGGAAGGACGAGCACATCATCGCGCTCAACAAGCCGCCGGGCCTGCCGTCGCAGGGCGGCTCGGGGCAGGGCGGGCGCCACGTCGATGGCCTCGCCGAGGCGTTGACCTTCGGCTACAAGGATCGCCCGAAACTCGTGCACCGGCTCGACAAGGACACCTCGGGCGTCCTCCTCCTCGCCCGCACGGATCGCGTGGCCCGGGCGTTGTCCGAGGCGTTCCGCTCGCGCAGCACGCGCAAGATCTACTGGGCTGCCGTCGCCGGCGTGCCGTCGCCGAAGATGGGCACGGTCCGCTTCGGCCTCGTCAAGGCACCGGGCCACGCCGGGGGCGGCGCGGGTGCGAAGTGGGTCGCCGTTCATCCGGCGAAGGTGGACGAGACCGAAGGCGCGAAGCGCGCGACCACGGACTACGCCGTCCTTGACGCGCTCGGCAGCCGCGCGGCCTGGGTGGCGCTGGTGCCGATCACGGGCCGGACTCATCAGCTTCGCGCCCACATGGCCGAGTTGGGCCATCCGATCGTCGGCGACGGCAAGTATGGCGGCTCCGGGCAGGAGAACCTCGGCGACGGCTGGGGCGCCCAGCTTGGCGGCGAGATCAGCCGCAAGCTTCACCTCCACGCCCGCTCGATCAGTTTCGACCACCCGATCAGCGGCAAGCGCATCACCCTGACCGCGCCGTTGCCGGACCACATGAAACGCACATGGAAGACGCTCGGATGGTCCGAAGCGGACGTTCCCGCCGATCCCTTCGCGGAGGAGACATGACGGCCGATCTCAGGCTCGTCGTCTTCGACGTGGACGGCACGCTGATCGACAGCCAGAACCACATCCTTGCCGCGATGGAACACGCCTTCGCCGCCATCGGCGTGACGCTGCCCGGGCGCGAGGCGGTGCTGTCGATCGTCGGCCTTTCGCTCCCGGTCGCCGTGGAGCGTCTGGTGCCGCACCTTTCCGAAGGGGCGCGCGCGGGTATCGTGGCGGCCTACAAGGAAAGCTTCGGCCAGCTCCGCGCCCGGACCGTCTCGCCGCTCTTTCCCGGCGCCGCCGAGGCACTTCGGGCGCTCCGCTCGCGGCCCGAGGTGGTTCTCGGCGTCGCCACGGGAAAGTCGCGCCGGGGCCTTTCCCATGTTCTCGATTTGCACGGCCTCGGCGGGCATTTCGTCACGACCCAGGTCGCCGACGACCATCCGTCGAAGCCGCACCCCTCGATGCTCCGCGCGGCACTGGCCGAGACGGGGACCGAGGCCGCCCGGGGCGTGATGATCGGCGACACGACGTTCGACATCGAGATGGGTCGGGCCGCCGGCATGGCGACGGTGGGCGTCGCCTGGGGCTATCATCCCGCCGCCGGGCTTGCCGCGGCCGGCGCCGACCGTGTGATCGCGCGATTCTCCGATCTCTTGCCGGTGCTCGACGATCTCTGGAGGGCGGCATGACCGGCTGGAAGGCGAAACGGTTCTGGAAGGCGGTGACGGTCGTGCAGGAGGGCGGCGGCTTCGCCGTCCGGCTCGACGCGCGGCCGGTGAAAACCCCGGCGAAACGTCCGCTCGTCCTTCCGACCCGTGCCATGGCCGAGGCGGTGGCGGCCGAGTGGGCTGCTGTCGACAACGCCATCGACCCACGGAGAATGCCCGTCACCCGCGCGGCCAATGCGGCGATCGACAAGGTGGCGACGCAGTTCGACGAGGTGGCGGCGATGATCGCGGCCTATGGCGCATCGGATCTCCTGTGCTACCGCGCCACGGCCGCCGATCCGCTCGCCCGGGCGCAGGCCGAGGCCTGGGATCCGATGCTCGCCTGGGCCGAGCGGACCTATGGCGCGCGGCTTGCAACCACCGAGGGCGTCGTGCCAATCGCGCAGCCCGCCGAGGCGGTCGCGCGACTGGCGAAGCTGGTCTTTGCCTGCTCGCCGTTTCAACTTGCCGCGCTGCACGATCTCGTCGCCCTGACCGGCTCGCTCGTGCTCGGCCTTGCCGCGACGGGCAACGGATCTGACCCTGACGACCTCTGGCGCCTGTCGCGATTCGATGAGGACTGGCAGGCCGCCCTGTGGGGCGAGGACGAGGAGGCGACCGAGGCCGCGGAGCGCAAGCGCAGGGATTTTCTCCTCGCTGTCACATTCTGGCGGCTCGCGGGCATGCCCGAGGCATAAAATTGCGCGCGACCTGACGATCCGTGCACGATCCAATCGTAAATGATCAAAATGGGCGCCGGAGCCGGCGAAGCGCGGATTGCATCCTTGACGCGAGAAGCGCATCCGGCAAGACTTCGCCTACTCGGGTCCTTGCCCGCCAGACGGGCGGAGGACCAATAAACAGCGCCAGGACCACCTGGCCTCAACCGCCGTCTGGGGAGACGGCAACTCAGGAAGAGGTAAGTATGAAGAAATCCGCATTCCTCGGGACGTTGGCCGCGACCACCGTTCTGGCTGGCTTCGCTTCGGCCGCTACGCTCGACGACGTGAAGGCCCGGGGCGAGCTCATCTGCGGCGTGAACACGGGCCTCGTCGGCTTTGCCGCTCCGGACGCGAACGGCAACTGGCAGGGCTTCGACGTGGCGGTCTGCAAGGCCGTCGCCGCCGCCGTGCTGGGCGATGCCTCGAAGGTCAAGTACGTGCCGACCACCGGCGAGACCCGGTTCACCGCGCTCGCCTCGGGCGAGATCGACCTTCTGTCGCGCAACACCACGTGGACCTTCTCGCGCGATACCGATCTCAAGTTCACCTTCGTCGGTGTCAACTACTACGACGGACAGGGGTTCATGGTCCGCAAGGACCTTGGCGTTTCCTCGGCCAAGGAACTTGATGGCGCAACCGTCTGCATCCAGACCGGCACCACCACGGAACTCAACCTGGCTGACTTCTTCAAGGTCAACAACATGACCTACCAGCCGGTTCCGATCAACACGAACGCCGAGGGCGAGCAGCAATATCTCGCCGGCGCCTGCGATGCCTACACGACCGACGCCTCGGGCCTCGCCGCGACGCGCGCCGTCTTCGCCGATCCGGAAAACCACATCATCCTGCCGGAGATCATCTCGAAGGAGCCGCTCGGTCCGCTCGTGCGGCACGGCGACGACCAGTGGGCGGACATCGTTCGCTGGACGCTCAACGCGCTGATCGCGGCGGAAGAGTATGGCGTGACCTCGGCCAACGTCGAAGAACTGTCCAAGGGCACGAACAACCCCGAGATCAACCGTATGCTCGGCACCGAGGGCGACCTCGGCACGATGATCGGGCTTGACAAGGACTGGGCGAAGCGCGCGATTGCCGCCACCGGCAACTACGGTGAAGTCTTCGCGGCAAGCATCGGCGAATCGACCCCGATCGGCCTTGCGCGCGGCCTGAACGCGCAGTGGACGCAAGGCGGATTGCTCTACACTCCGCCGTTCCGTTGATCTGATC
>NZ_JAYRTX010000037.1:0-28879 GCF_041919395.1 Albidovulum sp. | reverse complement strand
CCTTCCCCTGACGCTCGTACGAGAAGATCACGTCATCGGCGTTGAAGTCGCGCGTGGGAGTGAACTTCTCGTTCGACTGCCACTTCACGCCCTTGCGCAGGTGGAACGTGTACTCGGTGCCGTCCTCTGACACTTCCCAGCTTTCGGCCAGGCCCGGCTCGACCTCGGTCGTGCCTTTCTTGAACTCGGTCAGGCGGTTGTAGATCGGATGCGCCGAGGCATCGAAGGTTCCGCCGGCCGTATAGGGCGCCGGATCGAAGCCTTCGGGCGAGGCTTCCGAGCAATAGACGAAGGTCTTGGCCTCCGCCATGGCGGCGCTCAGCGCCAGCGCCGAGGCGAATACGAGAAACTGTTTCAAGGTCCGTTCTCCCTTTCTGGTTGGATTCAGTCTGCCAGCTTATTCGGCAGTTGTGTCGGCTGCGCGCCCGGCCGCGACCGGACGCGCGCGGTCCTGCTGTGGCGCAGGAATGGTCTTCTGCGGAACATAGGCCGACGGCGTCGCGCCGTGGAGCATCTTGCCCGTCCACAGGAGCCGCGCCATGCGATCCCCGGGGTTCGACCAGGAATGCGGATTGCGGCCGAGGTAGTGGATGCTGTCCCCGGTGCGCAGGCGGAACTGCTCGCCGTCGACGACCTGGATGATCTCCCCCTCCAGCACGAAGACGAGCTCCTCACCCGAGTGCTGGACGGTCTCGGAACTGTAGCCGGGCGGCACGTTCAGGAGGAAGGAGGTCAGCTCGTGGCCGGGAAACTCCGCCCCGATCTGCTCATAGGCAATCGAGGAGCCCGAGAGCGAAAAGCGCTGCCGTTCGCCGGCATGCGTCACGCTGTCGGCCTGCCGCGGCGTGGCGATGAAATGATCTATGCCGACGTCGAGCGCGGCCGCGATCTCGGCCAGGGTGCCGAGTGTCGGCACCGCGTTGTCACGTTCGACCTGACTGAGATAGCCCACAGAGACACCACATGCGTTGCTCAGCTCCTGCAAGGTCATCGCCATGAACTGCCGGCGCCTGCGAATGCGTTGACCGAGAGCGATCGCTGCGCCTGCGGGTTTCCGCGCCATCTGGATCCTTGACCGGAAGAGCTGCGTCCTGCGCGGAATTCAGCCGAAATGCTTTGCCAATGCAATAGACATTTTGTCCTGGAAAAATCTTTTTTGTCATTTCTCCGTCGCGTCTCCCGGCCTCGGCGCCTGCCCGCGCCCGGAATGCGACGTGTGACCGGTCCCTCCGGGCAGCCGGGGACCGCAGCGCGGCCCGCCTGACCGGGCGCCGGCTAGCCTTCGGGTTTGTCGCCTGGACCGTCGGGTCGGCGCGCCGGCGCCAGAAACAGCGCCAGCGCGATGACGGCAAGGAGGGCTGCAAGACCCTGGCGTGCCGCCGGCCGCCGCCGGCCGGGCAGCAGCATCAACGCAGAGCGCAGAAGCGCGAAGTTCACCATGCGGGCGCGCCGCCGCTCCGCCGCCCGGCGGAGGATGGCCCGGATGCGCAGCCCCGCAAGGAGCGCGACGAGAGCGTGCGCGGCCGCGACGAGTCCGAGCGCAAGGGCCGTTCCGGCGACCGGGATCAGCGCCGCGACGGCCGCCGCCGCCAGAAGGACCCAGGCCGCGATACCGCAGATCGCGACCAGCACTCCCAGCCCCGCCGCCATGGCGGCCTCCTCGGTGGCGCGTCTCTGCCGTTCCGTCATCGCCTCTGTCTCCCCACGAAGATGCCGGCAACGAGGCCGAGCGCGAAGGCGGCGACAATCCCGCCGAGGGACCGGCCGCTCCGGCGGCCCTCAGCCGGGGGCGCCTCGGCCATCTGCCGGATGCCCCGCGCGGCCTCAAGCGCGCGGGCGACGGCTGCGTCGGGAAGCCCGTCGACTTCGGCCCAGAGCCGGTCCAGCCGATCGCCCGCGACCGGTCGCAGCGCGGCGGCCAGAGCGGCCACGTCGGCGCGGAGCCGGGCGACCTCGCCCTGCCCCGACCCGCTGCCGTCCGCTGCCGTTCGCTCGCCCGTCATCGGCCTTCGTCTCCGCTCCCGCACCGGTTCAGGATTACACTGGCGGACCGCCCGCCGCCCTGACACCGATCATGCGCGCGACGGACGCCCCTGCCAATACCACCACCGGCCCGGCTTTGTTGCCCGGGCGCGGACATCACCTTCCGCAGCGCGGAAATTCCCTGACAGCGCCCGAATCCGGTTGTAGAAGAAGCCATTGCAGGCCCCCTCCGGGGCGATTTCTGAGCGGGGACGAGATGGCGCCGAAGATCGTTCAGGCACCGGAGCGGAACGCGCCCGCCGCCCCCGCGGCAGCCCCCCCGTCAGGGCGCCCGACGCTGAGCGTCGTCGTCGCCGCCTACAACGAGGAGGATGTGCTCGACATTCTCTTCGCGCGGCTCGGGGAGGTGCTTGCAAGCCTCGGCGAAAGCTACGAGATCGTTTGCGTCAATGACGGCAGCCGCGACCGGACGGCGGAGATTCTCGCCGTCCACCATGCCCGCGACCCCCGCATCCGCGTGATCAACCTCGCTCGCAACTTCGGCAAGGAACTGGCGCTGACCGCCGGGCTCGACGCCACCCGCGGGCGCGCCGTCGTGCCGCTCGACGCCGACCTGCAGGACCCGCCCGAACTGATCGGGGAATTCCTGCGGCTCTGGCGCGAGGGCTACGATGTCGTCTATGCCGTCCGCGACGCGCGCGACACCGACAGCTGGCTGAAGCGGACGACCGCGAATGCGTTCTATGCCATGCTGCGGCGCGTCTCGAACGTCGACATTCCGCCCAACGCCGGCGATTTCCGCCTGATGGACGCCCGCGTCGTGGAGGCGCTGCGGGGTATCAGGGAACGCAACCGATTCATGAAGGGCCTGTTCTCCTGGGTCGGCTTCCGCCAGACGAGCGTCGGCTACCAGCGCCCGGTCCGCGCCGCCGGCAAGACCAAGTTCAACTACTGGAAGCTCTGGAACTTCGCGCTCGACGGGATCACCGGCTATTCGACCGTGCCCCTGCGCGTCGCCACCTACTTCGGCCTCATCTTCGCCCTCCTCGCGATGCTTTACGGGATTTACCTTCTGGTCCGCACCATGCTCTGGGGCACCGACGTGCCTGGCTATGCCTCGACGATGGTCGCGGTGATCTTCATGGGCGGCATCCAGCTCGTGGTGCTCGGCATCATCGGCGAATACCTTGGCCGGCTCTACAGCGAAGCGAAGGGCCGCCCGCTCTACATCGTCGAAAGCCGGCTCGGATTCGAGCCGGACAGGACCGGGAACAGCCCCGAGGACAGTCACGGGAATGCCGATGAGTGACATGAAGGCGCCGACCGTTCGACCCTGGCCGATCGACGAACGCACGGCGTTCCTCGCGGCCGTCCTCCTCTATGTCGTCACGACCGCCTGGGGCGTCCTGAACGACGGCTTTCACTCAGACGACTGGCGCCACGTCAACGGCACCTCGCCGCTCTGGACGGCGATCGAGGGGCGCTGGCTTCTGGAGGTCATCTTCCGCGACCTTCTCGGCGAGCGCTTCCTTCTTCCGGTGCAGGTGACGCTGGCCTTTCCCTGCTTCTGGTGGGTCGCGCGCATCCTCGCGGCCCATGCCGCGCCCGAGGGCGCGCGGCCGGCCGCCGCACTCGCGATCTTCGCGATCTCGGTCAACCACATCTACATGGCCGACGCGCTCAGCTTCGAAAGCAACGTCTTCGCCTATCCCTTCGCGCTTGCGCTGTCGGTGGGAGCGTTCGAGCTTCTCTGGCGGGTTTCGGGCAAGGGGCGCGGCGTGCAGGCCCTCGCCGTCCTCGGGGCGGCACAGCTTCTCGCCTTCAGCCTCGCGATCTACCAGACCTTCGCGGAGGCGGGGCTGATCATTCCCGTCCTCGCGCTTCTCAGGATCGACAGGGTGCGCTTCGCCGACGCGGTCCGGATCGCGGCGGTCGGCGCGCTGGCAACGGCCATCGCCGTCGCGCTCTACCTCGCCGAGTGGCGCATCTATGCCGCGCTGCGCGGGATCGAAATCGCGTCGGAGCGGTTCCAGACCACCGATGCCGCCGGGTTCGCCGAGAAGATCGCGGCGCTTCCGGCGGTGTTGCGGAGCCTCCACACCGGCACGCTGATGAACCTGCCGCGCGTGCTCCGGTTCACGCTCGGGCTCTTCGCGCTCGGCGCGCTCGCGCTTCTCGCCCTCGGCTGGCTGAACCGCGGCAAGGGTGCGCGGGTCCTTACGGCCTTCCGCCTCGCCATCGGCGCCGGACTCGCGTTCTTCGTCTTCCCGATCCTCTTCTGGCTCGGCTACGAGACCTATGCGCCGCCGGGGCGCGCCTTCGCCTATCTCGGCTCCTGGATTCCGGCCGTGGCCATCGCCGGGCTGACGCTCGCCAGCGGGCCCGCCCGGTGGCGCCAGGGTCTGGTCGCCACCGGCGCGGCATCGGTCGGCCTCGTTGCCCTCGTCTTCGCGCTCACCGCCTCGGCCTTCTGGTCCGACAGTGCGCGGCTGGGTGCCCGCGACGCAGACCTCGCCCGCGCGATCCGCGCCAAGCTCGCCACGCTCGAGGGCTTCGGGGGCCCGCCCTTCCGCCTCGTCGGCTCGGTGGACTACCCTGAGCTTTCCTGGGGCAGCCTCGCCGGCTGGTCGAGCTTCCATGCCGGCAACCCCAACATCGGCATCTTCCGCGCGCTCTTCGGCGACACGGTCGAGACCGGCGTCCTTCCGGCGAGCCCGCGCGCCTGCCGCGCCTTCCCGGCCGAGGATTCGGCCTTCATCCACGACGGCATCGCCTACCTCTGCCTTCAGGACTTCCGGCCCTTCGTCGAGGAAATGTCCTGCGCCCCTATCCGCGCCGGCGGAACCTTCTGCCTCGGCCCCAGGGTTTTCGCCCATGTCGCGCCCACCTGCCTCGATACGGCCCGCGGCGGACCCGAGATGCGCGTGGCCTTCCACTACCAGGGGCGCAGCTTCGCGCCGGAACGCTCCTTCACCGTCGCCAGCGACGCGGTGCGGATGGAGGACGGCTGCCATACGCTCGCGCTCGCCCCGACCCCCCGGCACCTCGAGGCGATGACCGTGCGCCTGCTCCGCCCCGACGGAACCGAAGCGTGGCGCGAACGGCTGGAACTCACGGATCTGAAACCGTTGCGCTGACCCTCAGAAATCCGCCGGCGGCGTCGCCGTGCGCCGCGGATGCCGGAAGAAGCCGCGCTCCACCACCCGCGCCCGCGCCATCCGCCGCTGCCAGACCAGTTCGCGCTGGAGGTAGATCTCGACCCAGAGGTCGCCGGTCTCGCACCAGGGCGCCTCCACCCAGGCGTGGGCGATGTTGCGCTTCAGCGTCGGCGACCAGAGGGCGGAGGTGACGAAGCCCACCTCGCGGCGCCTGGCGTGATAGACGAGCGCGTTCAGGGCCGGCTTATCTCGGTCGATCTCGATCGCGACAAGCTTGCGCCGGGGCTTCTCCTGCGCAAGCCGCAGGAGCGCCCGTCGGCCATTGAAGTGCGGCTTGTCCAGCGCCACCAGCCAGTCGAGCCCGAGTTCGTAAGGGTTGCGCGCCCGGCCCGGCCTGAGGTGCGTCTCGGAAGAAACGAAATCGACCCGGGGAAGCAGGAACCCCGCCTCGATCCGCGCCATGTCGAGCGCGTGATAGCCGATGACGCGAAGTCCCCTGGGAATCCCCGCCGCCATCAGCGCGTCCCAGACACCGGGCGCGTCATCCGGCGTCATCCAGATCTCGTAGCCGAGGTCGCCGGTAAAGCCCGTGCGCGAGATGGTGACAGGATGAGTGTCGATCCGGAATTCCCTGATCTCGAACGGCTTCAGCGTCTCGATCCCCGCAAGGCCTGCATCCTTCAGCACCGCGCAGGAGGTCGGCCCCTGCAGCGCCAGCCCGGCGATGGCTCCGCTCACGTCCTGCACGCTGACGTCGAAGCCCCAGGCCACGTCGTCGAGCCAGGCGCGCTGCGGTTCCTGGCAGCACAGCCGGAACTCGGTCTGGCCAAGCCGGAAGACGGTGCCGTCATCGACCACATTGCCCTCGGCGTCGCACCAGATCGCATAGGCCACCCGGCCGGGCGCGAGCCTTGCGATGTCGCGGGTGACAAGCCGGTTCACCACGGCCTCGGCATCCGGCCCGGCAATCCGGTACTTCATCATCGGCGAGATGTCGAAGAGCGTCGCCTGATTGCGGATGGCGAAATACTCGAACTCCACCGTGTCGAGCACGGCAGGCGAGGCGATGCCCATCCAGTTCATCCAGGCCTGCTGGTGGTTCAGCGCGACGAGCCGGTCGTGGAACGGACCCGGCACGAGCCCCATCGGCACCGCAGCGCGCGGGCTGGTGTCTGCGGTCATGCCCGCCTCCCGTCCTTCAGGGCCGCACCGGCCGCGTTCCAGCCCGGCAGGCCCGTCACGTCGCCGCCCGGATGCGCGCCCGCGCCGCAGAGGTAGAGACCGGCCACGGGCATCCGGTACTGCGCCGCCCCGGCGAAGGGGCGCAGCATCAGCATCTGGTCCACCCGGAACTCGCCGTGGTGCCAGTGGCCGCCCGGCAGGGCGAAGCGCGCTTCGATGTCGGCGGGCGTGGCAAGGGTGACGCCGGTCACCTTCGCCGCGGTCCCGGGCAAGGCGTCGTCGATCGCCGAAACCACGTTCGACAGCAGCCGGTCGCGTGTCTCCGCCGACCAACCGCCCTTCACGCCGCAGGGCACGAACTGGGCGCTGACCGCCAGCCTGGACGCGCCTGCGTCCCAGTGGCACTCCAATCCGGGACGTTCCGGAATCCCCTTGTATTTTGCGGCGTTGAAGGCGGTTTCCAACATCTTCATGTCGGGCGCGATCACCATCCTGTCGCAGAGGTCCGGCGCGCCGGCGCCCGGCACCCCGGGCGCCGCCCCGAGCGTCAGGTCAAGCCGCGCCACCATCCCCTCGGTCGCCATCAGCCGCGCCCGCCGCGCGTCCTCGGCATCCAGATGGCGCACTCCGAGCAGATCGAGAAGCGTCGCGCGCGGATGCGCGTTCGAGACAACCAGGGGCGCGCGGATCTCCTCGCCGCCTTCCAGCCGGACACCCGCCACCCGGTCGTCGCCGGTCAGGACGCCGGCGACCCGCGCCCCGGTCCTGACCTGCCCGCCCGTCGCCTCCACCGCTTTCACCAGAGCCGCGACGATGGCGCCCGCCCCACCCTCCGGCATCGTTCGCGGCCGGCCGGCGAACCGGTAGAGGAGCGGCAGGACGGTGCCCGGCGATCGCGGCCCCATCGCGCCGCCCAGCGTCGCCTCCATGGCGAGCGCCCCGGAGAGCGGCCCGTCGCCGATCTCGTCGTCCAAAAGGTCCCAGACGTTGGACAGAAGGACGCGCAAAAGTTCGCGCATCTGCGCCCGGCCGAGCATCCGGACGCCGAGGCCCATGCGGGCAAGCGTCATCAGATCGCCCCAGCCGCCGTCGCGCAGCCTGGGCGGAACCTTCGCCATCATCGGCGCGAGCGCCGCGGCATGCCGGCCGAGCCGCCGGTGGAGATCCGCGAAGGCAGCCGCCGCAGCCGCGTCTATGCCGCGCACGCTCCCCCCTTCGATCCGCACGGGCGCGTTGCCGCCAAGGGCGATCGTCGCCAGCGGCCGTCCGGGCCGGAGCCCGTGGCGGTGGAGCGCAAGCGCACGGGCGACCTCCGGGTCGAGTCCCGTGGGCATCGCCGCCACCCGCATCCCTCCGGCCTCGCCCAGCAATCCGCCGGGCGCATCCTGCGCCTCCAGGACCAGCACGCGCCGCCCGGCGAGACCGAGCCGCGCGGCCGCGACAAGCCCGTTGTGGCCCGCGCCGATGACGATGGCATCCGGGCTCATGCCGCCGCCCCCATGTCGATCCTGCGGCCGAGGTCGCGCAGCACCTCGCGCGCCGCGTTCGCCCCCGGCGCGCCCATGACGCCGCCGCCCGGATGGGTCGAGGAACCGCACATGTAGAGGCCCCTGATCGGCGAGCGGTACTGCGCATAGCCCGGCACCGGGCGGTTGAAGAGAAGCTGGTCGAAGGTCAGCTCGCCCTGGAAGATATTGCCCTCGGTCAGCCCCACCTCGCGCTCGATATCGGCCGGGGTACGCACCTCCTTGTGGACGATGAGGTCACGGAAATCAGGGACATGGCGCGTGATCTTGCCGATCACCGTCGCGGCGAAGGCCTCCCGCTTCGCGTCGTCCCAGGGTCCGTCCGCCAGCTCGTAAGGCGCATACTGCACGAAGACCGTGGCATAGTGCTTGCCCGGCGGCGCCATCGTCGGGTCGATCTGCGTCGGGATGAGGAAGTCGACGTAAGGGCTTGACGACCAACGTCCTTCCTTCCAGTCGTCATAGGCGCGCTCGATCTCGGCCATGTCGTCGAGGAAATGCAGGTCGCCGCGCAGGAAGCGCGCCCCCTTCGGCGCGGCGCGGAAGGTCGGCATCCCGTCGAGCGCGATGTTGAGCTTGCCCGAGGATCCGCGGAAGCGGTAGCGCCTGACCGCCTTCAGGAAATCCTCCGGCAGGTCCGAAGCCTCGGTGTGATCGACGAAGGTCCGCCGCACGTCCATGCCGGAGATCACGGTATCGGCCTCGAACTCGTCGCCGTTCTCCAGCGCGACACCGGTGACACGGCCCCCCTTCACGAGGAACCGGTCGATGCTGGAGCCGGCGCGAATTTCGCCCCCCGCTGCGCGGAAGCTCGCCGCCATCGCCCGGGTGATCGCGCCCATGCCGCCACGAGCAAAGCCCCAGGCGCCGATGGAGCCGTCGACCTCGCCCATATAGTGATGGAGAAGCACGTAGGCCGTGCCCGGCGAATAGGGACCGAGCCCCGTGCCGATGATCCCCGACCCGGCAAGGTGCGCCTTGACGATGTCCGAATGCAGGTGCTCGTCGAGGAACTCGGCGATCGAGAGCGTCCAGAACCGCACGGTCTCGGCCATGTCGCGTTCGCCGAGGTCGTGGAAGCGGCGGCCGATGTAGAGAAGCTCCGAAATGTCGCGCGGCCGGAACGACGTCGGGTCCGGCGCCGTCCGCAGCAGGAGCGGCTTGATGAAACGGCACTGCTTCATCACCGCGCGGGCATAGCGTTCGTATCCGTCCGCGTCGCGCGGGTCGTGGCGAAGAAGCTCGCGCCTGAGCGCATCGTGGTCCGAGGAATAGTTGAAGTACCCGCCTTCGGAATTGAAGGTCGCACCGCTTTCGTAGGGGATGACCTGCAATCCGTGCTTCGGCAGTTCCAGCGCCCGGATGATCTCGGGCCTGAGGAGCGAGCAGACGTAGGAGCAGTTGGAGTAGGTCCAGCCGGGCACCAGTTCCCGGCTAACCGCCGCGCCACCGACATACTCGTTCTTCTCGACGACAAGCACCTTCAGCCCCGCGCGCGCCAGGAAGGCGGCCGTCGTCAGCCCGTTATGCCCGGCTCCCGCAACGATGGCGTCGTATTTCAAGGCTGCCCCCCAGTCTTCTTGCCCCGACTCCTTTCCGCGAGCGTAGCAGCATTCTGAACGCCCAGTCAAAATAATATCTGAGCGCTCAGTCAGAAAATGCTTTTCCGGCGCGGGGCGCAGGACTACATCACTGGGAGGGACCGGACGGAGCGGACGCATTGGACGAAAAGGTTTCCCCCACCTCCCGGCGCACGCAGGCACGGATCATCGACGCGGCGGTCGAGTCCGTCGCAGCCCACGGCATCTCGGGCACCACGCTCGCGACGGTCGCGAAGGGTGCGGGCGTGTCGCAGGGTGTGCTGGTCTTCCACTTCAAGACCAAGGACGGCCTCCTGACGGAGACGTTGCGCCGGCTGTCGGAGGAATACCGCGCCGCCTGGGAACCGGCGCTGGCCGAGAAGGACCCGCTCGACCGCATCCTCGGTCTCGTCAAGGCCGACTTCGGCGCCGCCGTCTGCAGTCGCAGGAAACTCGCCCTCTGGTTCGCGTTCTGGGGCGAGGCGGGCGCGCAGCCGCTCTTCAGCGCGATCTGCGAGGCGGCCGAGGAAACCCGGTACCGGGCCATGGTCGCGGCCTGCGAGGCGCTCGCCGCCCGCTACGGCACGCCCGACCCCGCACTCCTGGCCAATGCCATCGACGCGATGACCGACGGGCTCTGGCTGCAGCTTCACATCTACGGCAGGCGGCTTACGCGCACCGCGGCGCGCGACTTGGCGCTCGGGCACCTCAGGCTCCTCCTGCCCTCGCTCGCCGATCGCATCTGAGGCGCGACATCGGATTGTTGCGGCAAATTCTCCGGGGGCCCGGGCGATGTGCCCCCGGTCGCCGCGCTTGCCAAACGCCGCCCCATGCGCGACTCCTGTGCGGCACTTTGAGGAAAGGACGCCGGGGCATGGCAAGGATGGCGGACGAGCCGCGCAGGGCCCGCGACGTGACGAAGGAGCGTCACAGGAAGGCCCTGATCGCGGCGACGGCCGACGCCATCCTCGAGCACGGGCTCGCGAACGTCTCGGTCAGCCGCATCCTCGAACACGCGGGCCTCTCGCGCGGAATGGTCAACCTGCATTTCGGGAGCAAGGCGAACCTGCTCGTCGAGGTCGTGCGGCACTTCTCGGAAGCCTACGGGGCCCACTGGCAGGCGGCGATGGCGGCCGCGGGTCCCCGCCCCGAGGACCGGCTCCGCGCGCTCATCGCGGCCGACTTCGACGCAGCCGTGCTCAACCGCCGCATGATGGCCGTCTGGACAGCCTTCCGGGGCGAGGCGCAGACCTCGCCTGCCTACATGCCCTTCATCGACAGCCGCGACGCGCGCCTGCAGGCGGCCTTCACGGCGATCTGCACCGAACTTGCTGCTGCGGGGCCTTACCCTTCGGTCGACCCGACCCTCGCCACCATGGCCTTCCTCGCCGTGCTGGAAGGGCTCTGGAGCGATTTCCACCTCTACCCCGACCGGTTCGACCGCGACGCCGCGCGCGCGGTCGTCCTGCACATGGCACGGGCGTTCTTTCCCCGCCACTTCGCCTGAGCCTCAGGGGCCGAGGATCAGCCCCGCCCCCTCGGCCCAGGAGACCGTGACCGGCGTGCCGAGGGCGAAGCCCTCCGCGACGTTGTTCACCGATACCGAGAGCGGCCGGTCCAGCCCGCCGACCGCCACCAGGTAGTGGATGCGGTCGCCGAGGTAGGCAGCCTCCGTCACGCGTCCCGTCAGCGACGCCGTTCCGCCGCCCCCGGCGCCGGGGTGCAGCACGAGCTTTTCGGGCCGAAGCGCCAGAAAGCCCTCCGCACCCTCGGGCATGGCGCCGACGGCGGTGCCGGCGAAGGCGCCGAGCCCGCCGGCATCGAGCCGCCCCGCGCGCAGCCGGCCGGGAACGAAGTTCATCGTGCCGACGAACTCCGCCACCCGCCGGTTCGCCGGGCGCTCGTAGAGCCCGCGCGGGGTGTCGAGCTGCATCACCCGGCCCTCCGCCATGATGGCGATGCGGTCCGAAAGTGTCAGCGCCTCTTCCTGGTCGTGGGTGACGAAGACGAAGGTGATCCCGACGGTCCGTTGCAGCGCCCTGAGTTCGAGCTGCATCTCCTCCCTCAGCTTCTTGTCGAGCGCCGAGAGGGGCTCGTCCAGCAGAAGGACCTTGGGCCGGCAGACGAGCGCGCGGGCCAGCGCCACGCGCTGCCGCTGGCCGCCCGAGAGCTGGTGGGCGTTGCGCGTCGCGAGCCCGTCGAGCTTCACGAGGCTCAGCGCCTCCGCCACCCGCGCCTTCGCCTCGGCCTTGGAGAGCGGCTGGTTCCTGAGCCCGTAGCCGATGTTCTCCTCGACGTTCAGGTGCGGGAAGATCGCGTAACTCTGGAACACCATGTTCGTCGGCCGCCGGTTCGCGGGCACCCCGGCCATGGGCTGGCCGTCGATGAGGAGCGTCCCGGACGAGGGCTGTTCGATCCCCGCGAGGATGCGCAGCAGCGTGGTCTTGCCACAGCCCGAGGGCCCGAGGAGCGAAAAGAACTCCCCCTGCGCGATGTCGAAGCCGATCTCCCGCAGCACGGTCAGCGCGCCGAAGCGCTTCTCGATCTCCCTGAGTTCGATGATCGGGGTCGCAGGCGCCATCAGAGGTCTCCGGGATTGCTGGACGCCACGCCGCGCTTGCGGATCACCTCTGCGGCGATCACGAGCAGGGCGGAGCCGACGAGGATCAGCGAGCCGAGCGCAAGGACGCCCGGCAGCTTGTTCGGGAAGCGAAGCTGGCTGAAGAGATAGACCGGCAGCGTCGTCTCGGTGCCGGTCAGGAAGAAGGCGATGACGAATTCGTCGAAGGAAATGATGAACCCCATCAGGAGGCTGGAGATCACGCCGGGCAGCGCCAGCGGGAAGGTAAGCCGCCAGAAGGTCTGCCACGCGCCACATCCGAGATCGCGCGACGCTTCCTCGAGACTCGGGTCGAAACCTTCGAGCCGCGACATGAGGACCGAGATGCAGAACGGCAGGCAGACGATCACATGCCCGGCCGCGACGGTCCAGAGCGATAGCCCGATGCCGAGGATCTTCAGGATGATCACGAGAAGCGCCACCGCGATGACGATGGAGGGGATGACGAGGGGCAGCATCATGAAGCTCTGGATCGCCGCCCCGCCCGGCAGGCGGAAGCGGGTGAGCGCGAGCGCGGCGGGAATGGCCAGCGCGGTCGAGAGGACGGCGACGAAGACCGCGATCTTCAGGCTGTTCTGGAAGGCGAGGATCATCGAGGTGTTGGCCGCCATCGCCGAGAAGTTCTTCAGCGTGAAGCCCTTCAGCGGGAAGGTCGCGAAGGTGCCGTCGTTCAGCGCGAAGACCGGCATCAGGAGCACCGGCCCATAGAGGAAAACGATGAAGAGACCGGCGTAAACCCATAGAAGATCGAGCTTCCCCCGCATCGTCAGAGCCTCCGCGACCGGATGCGGGCGTAGCCGATCGCCCAGAGGAAGAGCGCCACGAGGAGCGCGATAATGGCCATCATCGTGATCGCGACCGCCGCCCCCAGGGGGGCGTTGTTCTGCTTGAGAAACAGGTCCTGCACGAGGTTGCCGATCATCGTGCCGCCCGGCCCGCCGACGAGCGTCGGCGTGACGTAGTCGCCCACCGTCGGGATGAAGACGAGCAGGGCTGCCGCGACAGTGCCGGGGGCCGAGAGCGGCAGCGTGATCCGGCGAAACCGTTTCCACCTGCTGTCGCCGAGGTCGGATGCCGCCTCGAGCAGCGAGCGGTCGATCTTTTCCAGCGAGACATAGATCGGCAGGATCGCGAAGGCGACCCAGGAATGCGCCAGCGTGATCACCACGGCGCCGGGATTGTAGAGCAGGAATTCCAGCGGTTTATCAATGATCCCAAGCGCTTTCAGGCCGGAGTTGATGGCCCCGTTGAAGCCGAGGACAACCTTCCAGGCAAAGACCCTGAGCAGATAGCTCGTCCAGAACGGGATGGTGATGAGGATGATCCAGAGCGCCTTGTGCCGGTGGACGCGGAAGGCGAGGAAATAGGCCATCGGGTAGGCAAGCGCGATGACGGCCAGCGTCGCCATGAGCGACATGACGAGCGACTTGACCATCAGGATCGCCGGCACCGGATAGGCGAGGTGGAACGGAATGCCGAACCAGACCGTCGGCTCGGCCGAGGGCCGGACGAGTTCGGCATAGTTGGCGAGTGTCGGCGTCCGGTCGAGTTCGAACCCCGACTGCGTCCAGAAGCTGAGAAGAAGCAGCGCCGCCATCGGCAGCGCCAGCATGGCGATGGTCACGGATAGTGCCGGCGAGAGGAGCGCATAGCCCCTGAGCCACCGGCGCAGCGCTTCGCGGTCGCGCGCCGGCGGCGCCGGTTCGGAGGCGGTCAGGTCCGTCACGGCAAGGTCAGTACTTCAGCGCCTTCGTATCGCCCCAGACCTTGTTGAAGCCTTCCTGCACCGCGTCCGTGGGCGTCTTGAAGACGATCGAGTTCTTCATCATCTCCACCGGGTCGGTGATGCCCATGTTGGCCACCGCCTGCGGATCGGCGATCTCGAAGGCCTTGATATTGGCATGGCCGTAGCCCGACCCTTCGATGAGCGCCTTTCCCGTCTCGGGGCTGAGCCAGGCGTCGATGAAGTCATAGGCCGCCTGTTCGTCGCCCTTGCCGGTGTTGAGGAGCGTAAGCCCGCAGAACCAGGTGAACATGCCTTCCTTCGGCACGGCGAGTTCCACCGGCACGCCCTCGGCGCGCAGGTTGGCGACGAGGTCGTTCCAGGCATAGGCCGCGACGATCTCGCCCGATGCCATGGCCTGCTGCACCTCCGACGAATCCGTCCAGAGGAACTTCGCGGTATTGACGGCCTTCGTGCCCCACTCCTTGGCCGCCGCCTCGAGCGCCGCGCCTTCGAGCTTGTAGGCCTCGTCATAGGGCATGCCGCCGACCATGGCGCCGATGACGATGGCCATCTCGTTGTCGGTCATCGCAACGCGGCCGGCATATTCGTCTTCATAGAAGATCGCCCAGGTCGGATCGGCGGCGAATTCCGGCGGCATGAGATCGGGCCGGTAGGCGATCGAGGAATTGCCCCAGTCGGCCGGTGCCATCACCACCTTGCCGTCCATGACGACGCCCTCGGCCGACTGGAGGGCCGGGAAGACATCCGCCCAGTGGCTGAGCCGCGCGGTGTCGATCTCCTTGGCCACGCCGGCGTTGACGAAACGGGCGACCGAGTAGTTGCAGGGATGCATGACGTCCGCCGCGAAACCTGCGAGCACCTTGGCCAGCGCGTCCTCCTCGCCTGCGAAGATCGAGAAGTTGGGCTGGGCGCCGTACTTCGTGACATAGGGCTGGAAGTAGTCCGGCGAATCATAGCCGCCCCATTCGAGGCAGGTCAGCACTTCGGCGGCCGCCGACCGCCGCGGCAACACGAGCGTGCCGACTCCGAAGGCGCCCGCTGCCTGCAACATCTGCCTGCGGGAAACCCGTCCCGCCGCCATTCTGTCAATGAATTTAATGCGTTGCATTCTTTTTCTCTCCCCGTTGGCCCTTGGGCCTGAAAAACCTTAACACCGTTTTGCGAAGCGCAAAGGAAATAATACGATCCGACAACAAGGGCCATCCCGGCCCCTGACCCGAACCGGAGCCGCCATGACCCCGCCCGAACTCGTCCTGATCAACGCCGACATCCGTACGATGGACCCGCATTTCCCCCGCGTAAGCGCGCTCGCCGTGCGGCATGGACGGGTGGCGGCGCTGGGGTCCGACGGCGATATACGCGCGCTTGCCGGCGCGGGCACAAGAATCATCGACGCGGGCGGGCGACTGGTGCTGCCGGGGTTCCACGACACCCACATCCACGTCCAGGACGGCGGCCAGCACTACGCCGAAAGCGCCGACCTCTCGGCCGCCCGCACCGTCGAGGAACTGCAGGCATGCCTCAGCGCCTTCGCCGCCAGCCACGGCCGTGACTGGGTCTACGGCGGGTTCTACTATTCCGGCGTCTTCGGCGAGCACAACCTGAACCGGAAGGTGCTGGACGCGGCGGTGCCCGACCGGCCCTGCATGATCATGGCCTCCGACGGACACAATGGCTGCATCAACTCTGCCGCCATCGCCCGCGTCGGGCTGACGGCCTCAACGCCCGACCCGGAGAACGGTCATTTCGTCAAGGACGCGACGGGCGCCCCCACCGGGCTTCTTTACGAGCGCGCGACCGCCTGGGTCGAGGCGCGCAAGCCCGCGCCCTCCGACGAAGACTACGCCGACGGCGTCCGCTTCGCCCAGGCGCATGCGAACGCGCACGGGCTGACCGGCCTTCTCGACGCCTCGGTGGAGGAGCGCCACGCGCGCGTCTACCGCCGGCTGGTGGAGGCGGGTGCGCTGACCGCGCGCATCCTCGCCACCGCGCGCATCGACGCTTCCGAGACAACCGAGGGCGCGGTCGCGCGGGTCGAGAATCTCCGGCGCGAGTGCCAGTCGGAAATGTTCCGCATCCACTCGGCGAAGTTCTTCCTCGACGGGGTGATCGAGAACCGCACCGCAGCGATGATCGAGCCCTATTCCGACGCGCAGGGCGGCAATGCGGCGCTCATGTTTTCGCCCAACCAGATCAACGACATGTTCGTGGCATTCGATGCGGCGCGATTCCAGATCCACGTCCATGCGATCGGCGACCTCGCGGTACGCGCGGCGCTTGACGGGATCGCGGCGGCTCGGGGCGCGAACGCGCCCTGGCCCGCCTTCCACCAGATCGCCCACGTCCAGTGCATCGACCCCGCCGACATTCCCCGCTTCGCCGAGCTTGGGGTCGTCGCCAATATCCAGCCCCTCTGGGCGCGGGCGGAACCCTCCGTCACCGATGTCGCCGTGCCGATGGTCGGACCCGAGCGCGCCCGCTGGATCTACGCCTTCCGAAGCCTGCGCGACGCGGGCGCGCTCCTCGCGCTCTCCAGCGACTGGACGGTGTCGACGCTCAATCCGTTCGAGATCATCGAGACCGCGATCACCCGCCAGCCGCCTCGGAAGGAAGGCGATCATCCGGTCTTCATCCCCGAGGAACGGCTGACGCTGGCGGAATGCGTCGAGGGCTACACCGTGAATGCCGCCACCGCCGGCTGGCGGCAGGCGGAGACGGGCGCGCTGTCGCTCGGCAAATGGGCCGATCTCATCATGCTCGACCGCGACATCTACGCCTGCAACCCGTACGACATCGGCGACACGAAGGTGCTGCTCACGCTCCTCGCCGGCCGCGAGGTCTGGAACGCCTGATCTTGCGAAAGCCTCGGGCCTCCTGTCTTCTCGGCCCGAGCCAACGGAGGAACCGCCATGGCACGGGCCGAGAACGTCCTTTTCGTCATCATCGACCAGCTCCGGGCCGACTGCGTCTTCGGCGCGCTGGCGGCGCATGTGGCGCTGCCGAACCTTCGCGCGCTCATGGCCGATGCGGTGTCGTTCCGCCGCCATTACTCGGTCGTGAACCCCTGCGGGCCGTCGCGCGCGTCGATCCTGACCGGGCAGTATGCCATGAACCATCGCGCGACGCGGAACGGCACGCCCCTGCCCGACGACCTGCCGAACCTCGCCACCGAGGTCCGCAAGGCGGGCTGGCTGCCGCTCCTCTTCGGCTACACCGACACGACCCGCGATCCCCGCAGCCTGCCGCCCGGCGATCCCATGCTGAAGAGCTACGAGCAGGTCATGCCGGGGTTCGTCGAGGCGGTGGAGATGCGGCTCGAGGAAAGCTGGCCCTGGCGCGCGCATCTCGCGGCGAAGGGCTACGAGGTGCCGCCCTACCCTGCGATCTTCCGCCCCGCCGGTCCGCGCCTTGACGACCCCGCGCTCTACCGCGCCGAGGACAGCGACACCGCGTTCCTCACCGACTGCGCGCTGGACGCGATCCGGGTGAGACCCGCGGGCTGGTTCGTCCACCTGACCTACATCCGCCCCCACCCGCCCTTCGTCGCGCCCGCGCCCTACAACCGGATGTACGACCCCGCCACCCTGCCCCTGCCGCTGCGCGCCGGCACCGTCGCGGAGGAACGCGCGCGCCATCCCTTCATCGCCTCCTCGCACGCCAGGAACCCGGCGGCGAGCACGGTGGAGGGCTTCCCCGACCTCGCGCCCACCGACGCGAACGTCCAGACCCTCCGGGCGATCTACCTCGGCCTGGCGACCGAGGTTGACGATCACCTCGGCCGGATCATCGGCCACCTGAAGGAGCGCGGCCTTTACGACCGGACGCTGATCGTGGTGACGGCCGACCATGGCGAGATGCTGGGCGACCACCATGCCTGGGGCAAGTCGACATTCTACGACGCGGCCTACCACACCGCGCTCGTCATCCGCGATCCAGACGCGCCCCTGCGCGGCGGCGCGGTCGATCTGCCGACCGAGGCGGTGGACGTGACGCCGACGATCCTCGACTGCCTCGGGCTCGACATCCCGCACACGATGGACGGACGGAGCCTCAGGCCCTTCCTCTCGGGCGAGATCCCGCCGGACTGGCGGCGGAACAGCTTTTCGGAACTCGACTTCGGCGACCCGGTCACGCCGACCCTGGCGCAAGAGGCGCTCGGCCTGCCGGCCGAGGCGGCAAACCTCGCCATCCTGCGCGGGCCCACGCACACACTCGTCCATTTCAACGGCGGGCTGCCGCCGCTTCTCTTCGACCACCGCGCCGCGGGCGAGATGCGGGATGTCGCGGGCGACCCGGCCGCGGCCCCGGCGCTCCTGGAGATGAGCCGGGCGATGCTCGACCACCGGATGCGCCACGCCAACGGGCGCTTCGCCCGGACGATGGTCACGCCGGCCGGCGTCGCGGTGGCACCACGGCGCTAAAGCACGGCCGATTCGGCACAGGCAGCGGCTGGACCGACGCGGCAGCCGCATCTGGCGCTACGTGGCCACCGGCAGCCGCCCTAGCCTGAGTCCCGCCCGCGAGAGATCGGGCAACCCGCCTTGCACCCTGGCAAGGACCGCGAGACGGCCCGCGCGCGGCATGGCGCGCGGACAAAGTGTGCGCCGCTGAAACTATCCTTCCCGAGTGCCCGCTGATGAAACGTCCTGTTCGATTTTCGTTGACCTGTTTCGGTGGCCGGCACCAAGATCGTGCCTTGGGGGGCTGTCACAAATCTGACTCCGCTTTCACGCAACAAGGCCCCGACGCGCCCGGGTATCCAATCATGGCGCCAAAAAGTCGATCCGATTTCAACTGGTCCGACAACAGGAGAGAACATGAGAAAACTACTGCTTTCGAGCGGTGCGCTGGCGATCCTGCCGCTGGCCGCACTCGCAAGCTGCCCGGGGATCACGGTGGCGGACATGGGCGGCATCGCCCCCGGCGCCTTCCCTCAGCAGTTCGAGCTTGCCGAGTTCCAGGCGGCCGCCGGCTGCACGATGGAGTTTTCGGAAAACCCTGCGATCGCCGAGATGAACGGCCGCATCCGCGGCAACCCGGCCGAACTGCCGCCGGTGGCCGAGCGGCTGCCGGCCGAGCCGCTCGTCGTCGTGCCCTATGACGCGATCGGCAGCTACGGCGGCACGCTCGACGCGCTGTCGAACGCGAACGAGGCCGGAACCTCCGACTTCCTCTCGATCCGCCACGTCAACCTCGTGCGCTATTCCGACGACCTCGAGACCATCGTCCCGAACGTCGCGAAAAGCTGGGAATGGAACGACGACTACACGCAGCTCACGTTCCATCTGCGCAAGGGCCACAAGTGGTCCGACGGCGCGCCCTTCACCTCGGCCGACGTGAAGTTCTGGTACGACAACCTGGCGCTCGATCCGAAGGTCAACGAGAAGCCGAAGGACTACGTGACCGTTGCCGGCCAGCCGATGACGGTGGAGACGCCCGACGACGAGACGGTCGTCTTCAAGCTGCCGGCGCCGAAACCGGGGCTTCTGGCCCACTTCGCGACCCACTTCGGCCAGGGCTTCCAGCCCAAGCACTTCCTCGGCAAGTTCCACCCGGCAATCAACCCGGACGCCGACAAGGAGGCACAGGCGCTCGGCTTCCCGGACGGCTACGCCGTGATCATGGCCTACTACGGCAACTCGGACTGGACCGACACCGGCACGCCGATGCTGAATTCGCCCGACAAGGTGGCGAACATGCCGATGGATGCGATGCCGACGCTGGAAAGCCATTTCGTCGTCAAGGAGACCACCGAGGGCCGGCACTTCGTGGCCAATCCCTACTTCTTCCAGGTCGACACCACGGGCAAGCAACTGCCCTACATCAACGAACTCGACGAGCTTTTCGTCAACGACCAGGAAGTCCGGCTCCTGAAGCTCGTGAACGGCGAGGTCGACTACAAGGCACAGTCGCTGCAACTGTCGGACGCGCCGCTTCTGCTCGAAAACCAGGAGAAGGGCGGCTACACGATCCAGCTGAAGCCCAAGATCGCCATGCACGCGATCTCGTTCAACGTGACCTCGGCCGACGAGGAAAAGCGCCAGGTCTTCGGCGACCTGCGGTTCCGCAAGGCGATGTCGGTCGCGATCAACCGCGAGGCGCTGAACGAGACGGCCTATTTCGGCGAAGGCGCGATCCAGCAGTATACCGGCTTCTCGCCGCTGCCCGACTACATCGACGCGAAATGGAAGAGCTTCGCGGCCGAGCACGATCCCGAAGGCGCCAAGGCGATGCTCGACGAGGTCGGGGTCGTCGACAAGGACGGTGACGGCTTCCGCGACCTGCCCTCGGGCGCGCCCCTGGTGCTGAACCTGCAGTTCGCCACGCAAGGCATCGCCGGCCAGGTCGTCGAGCTCATCGCGCAGGACTGGGCGGCTGTCGGCATCAACACCACGGTGAAGGAGATCACGCCCGACGAATACCGCTCGGCGCAGTCGTCCAACCAGCTTGACGTCGGCCTTTGGGAAAAGGGCCAGCCGGTCGGCATCATCCTCGGCAACAACGAGCTTTGGGTGCCGCCCTTCGAGAACTACTTCGGGCACCGTTCCGCCATGCTCTGGGCCGAGTGGGTGGATTCGAACGGTTCGGCCGGGGTGGAGCCGCCCGACTACGTCAAGGCGCTCATCTCCGACATCAACGCGCTGCAATCGACACCCTCCGGCACCGACGAGTTCAAGGCCATCGCCAACCGCATGGTCGAGAACATGACGGGGAACCTGCTCTTCATCGGCACCGCGCTGACGCCGGACCCGATCTACCACCGCAACGCGCTGAAGAACGTGCCGGAGTTCAAGACGGCCTCCTACGAATACTACCGGACCTACCCCTACCGGGCGTCCCAGTGGTACTTCGACGAGTAAGGGCGTGAACTGACACGACCTGGCCGGGGCGGACACCCGTCCGCCCCGGCTCCGTCACAAACCGCCCTGACGGGACTTCACAGACATGGCCCAGTTTGCCCAGTTCGCCCTGACCCGCGCCCTGATGGCGCTGATCACGCTCCTTACCGTGTCGCTCATCGTCTTCACGCTGATGGAGCTGGTCCCCGGCACCTGCGCCGAACGCTACCTCGCCTTCAAGAACACGCAAGGCTCGCAGATCACGATCGCCGACATTGCCGCCGAGGAGCGGCGGCTCGGGCTCGACCGGCCGTTCATCGAACGCTGGGGCAAGTGGGTGTATAACGTCTTCGTCCACGGCGAATTCGGCGAAAGCTGCATCCTCAGGGTCGACATCAACCAGCTCCTCTCCGACAAGTTCTGGATTTCGCTCGGCATCTGCATGGCGGCGCTGGTCTTCTCCTACGCCATCGCGGTGCCCATCGGCATTGTCTCGGCCAGTTCGCAGAACCCGGTCGTCAACAACTCGCTCAGGTTCGTGAGCTATCTCGGCCTCGCGCTGCCGAACTTCCTTCTGGCGCTCATGATCATGCTCTTCTCGACCGTCGTCTTCGGCGACAGCCTGACCGGGCTCTTTTCCAAGGAGTTCCGGGATGCGGCATGGAGCTGGGCCAAGTTCGGCGACTTCCTGTCGCGTGCATGGCTGCCGGTCTTCATCCTCGGCTGGTCGGCGACCGCCTTCGCGCTGCAGACGGTGCGGGCGCTCATGCTCGACGAGATCGGCAAGCTCTACGTCACCGCGGCCTCGGCCCGCGGCGTGTCGGGCGCGCGGCTTCTCTGGCGCTATCCGGCAAAGCATTCGCTCGGGCCGGTGATCAACTCTCTCGGCTTCGACCTCAACCGCATCTTCAACGAACTGCCGATCGTCGCGTTGATCCTGACGCTGACGGAGTCCGGCGCGCTTCTCTTCGAAAGCCTCGCGCGGTCGAACGACCAGCAGCTTGCCGGCGCGATCATCTTCCTTCTGACCGCGAGCATCGTCGTGCTGAACTTCACCACCGATATCCTGCTCGCGCTCATCGACCCGCGCGTGCGGCGCGGCATGATGGGGTAGAGCCATGTCCACCGAGCCAGCCGCCCTCGCCGCCGGAATCGACCAGAAGGCCAAGGAGGCCTATTTCACCGCCTCGCAGGGCCAACTCATCTGGGCGCGGTTCAGGGGCAACCGGACGGCGATGATCGCCGCCTGGGCGCTCGTCCTGATGATCCTGATGGGACTCTTCGCGCCGTTCCTCTCGCCCTACGACCCGACCATCGCGGGCCGTGACGAGAATTACGAGAACGGCGCGCCGCAGTTCCCGAAGTTCTGGGACGAGAACGGCTTTTCCGCCCGTCCCTTCATCTACGCGACGGAACGGGAACGCTCGATCAAGACCAATTTCCGCTGGGTGGTCACCGAGAACCGCGACAAGCGGCTCTATGTCCGCTTCTTCGTGACGGGGTGGAACTACAAGCTTCTCGGCGTCGTGCCCGCGAGCCGCCACCTCTTCGGCGTGGACGGTGACGGCAAGATCCACCTCTTCGGCACGGACGCCTCCGGCAAGGACATCTTCAGCCGCACGCTCCACGCGATCTGGACCTCGCTCGCCGTCGGCACGCTGGGGGTCCTGATCTCCTTCGTGCTCGCGCTCGTCATAGGAGGGGTGGCCGGCTATTTCGGCGGCTGGATCGACTCGGTCCTGCAGATGGTCACCGACGCGATCCGCACGGTGCCGTCGATCCCGCTCTTCATGGCGCTCGCCGCTTTCATGCCCGACCACTGGTCGTCCGAGACGCGGTTCTTCTTCATCTCGATCATCCTCGGGCTGATCGGCTGGCCCACCCTCGCCCGCCGCATCCGCACCCATCTTCTGACCGAACGAACCCAGGAATACGTGCTCGCGGCCGAGCTTTGCGGCGCCTCGTCCGGCCACATCATCCGCCGCCACCTGCTGCCCTCCTTCACCTCCTACATCATCGTCGACCTGATGATTTCCTTCCCCTACATGGTCCGCTCCGAAACCGCGCTTTCCTTCATCGGCCTCGGCCTGAAGGACCCGGTGAACTCCCTGGGCGCGCTGATGCAGAACGTCTCCAAGGCCGACGTGCTCCTGAACTACCAGTGGTACTTCATCCCGGTGATCTTCTTCGTGGCGCTCGTTCTCGCCTTCGTCTTCGTCGGCGACGGGCTGAGGGACGCGGCCGACCCCTATTCGGACACGAAGAAATGACGGCGCTCATCGAGGTCAGCAACCTGACGATCCGCTTCCGCACCGACGAGGGCCTCGTGACGGCGGTGGAGGACGTTTCCTTCACGCTGGGCAAGGGCGAGGTCATGGGCCTCGTGGGCGAGTCGGGGTCAGGCAAGTCGGTCACGGCGAAGGCGCTGATGAGCCTCAATGCCAGGAACGCCGTCTATGGCGAGGACAGCCGGATCACCCTTCACGCCGATACCGGCCCTGTCGAGGTCCTCAAGCTGAAGACGGCGCGCGAATTGAAGATCGTCCGCGGCGGCGCCATCTCGATGATCTTCCAGGAACCGATGGCGAGCTTCGCGCCGGCCATCACCATCGGCAGGCAGATGGTCGAACAACTCCAGCTTCACGGCGACATGTCGAAGGCAAGGGCCAAGGAAATCTCGGTAGAGATGCTCGACCGGGTCGGCATCTCGGACCCCGCGCGGCGCTTCGACCAGTACGCGTTCGAGCTTTCGGGCGGCATGCGCCAGCGGGCGATGATCGCCATGGCGCTCTCCACCCGGCCGAAGCTCCTGATCGCCGACGAACCGACGACCGCGCTCGACGTGACGATCCAGGCGCAGGTGATCGACCTCATGAAGGACCTCGTGAACGAGTTCCACATGGGGATCGTCTTCATCACCCATGACCTCGGCGTGATCGCCCAGACCGCCGACAAGGTCAGCGTCATGTATCTCGGCCGGCTGATCGAGGAAGGCCCGGTGCGCGAGGTGATCCGCAATCCCAAGCACCCCTACACCCGGGGCCTGATCGCCGCGCTGCCGAAGCTCGACGACCTCGACGCGCCGCTGACGCCGGTCGCGGGCGACATCCCCTCGCCGCTCGAACGGCCGGCCGGCTGCGTCTTCCATACCCGCTGCCCGAAGATTCTCGGCGAGGTCTGCCGGACGGCGCTGCCGGGGGATACGCAGGTGAACCCCACCCACCGTGTCGCCTGCCATCTCTATCCGCCGGGGGGACCCGCATGACCGATGCGCCGCTGATCGTCACAAGCGACCTTTCGGTGGGGTTCCGGACCGGGTCCGGGCTCTTCGGCAAGGCGCTGCTGAAGGCGGTCGACCATGTCAGTCTCGACATCCGCAAGGGTTCCTTCTTCGGTCTCGTCGGGGAATCGGGATCTGGCAAGACCACTCTCGGCCGCGCGCTCCTGAAGGCGGTGCCGATGACCGGGGGCACGGCGCGCTTCCGGGACGGCGAGGTGGACTACGACCTGACCACGCTTTCCGGGCCATCGCTCAAGGACTACCGCAAGCGCGCGCAGCTGATCTTCCAGGACCCCTACGCCGCGCTCAGCCCGCGGATGACCGTGCGCGACATCATCGCCGAACCCCTGGAGGTGATGGGCCTGACGAAGACGCGCGAGGAGACCGACGCCCGCGTCCGCGCCATCGCTGCAAAGTGCCGGCTGAACCTCGAACACCTGCGCCGCTTCCCGCATGCCTTCTCGGGCGGCCAGCGCCAGCGCATCTCCATCGCCCGCGCCCTCGTCTCGGGGCCGAAGTTCATCGTCGCCGACGAAAGCGTGGCGGCGCTCGATGTCTCGATCCAGGCTGATGTCCTGAACCTTCTCAAGGAGTTGCAGCGCGATCTTCAGATCACGTTCCTGTTCATCAGCCATGACCTTTCGGTCGTGGCGCATACCTGCGACCATGTGGCGGTGATGTATCTCGGGCGCCTCGTGGAAAGCGCGCCGACGCGACGGGTCTTCGCCGCCCCGCGCCACCCCTACACCAAGGCGCTCTTCTCTGCGATCCCCTCGCTCGACCCCGACGACCGCGGGCGCGGCCAGAAGCTCACGGGAGAGATTCCCTCGCCCACGAACCAGCCGCCCGGCTGCAAGTTCCATACCCGCTGCCCGTACACGATCGCCCGCTGCAGGACGGAGGAGCCGGCGCTGGAACATCCCGGCGACGGACACGAGGTCGCCTGCCACCGCTGGCGCGAGCTTCAGGAAACCACGGTGGCCTGAGACGCTTGCCGGTTTTTTCGCGCCAAGGACACCGGAAAGCGCCACATGATCCGTGTCAAGGAAAAGGCGCATGGACTGCCCTAACCCGGGCGGGGCCGGAATGAGGGCTCGTGAGATGACCGAACGCACGCAGGATCTGTCCACGCTCATCGCCCGCGACGGGGCCGGACGGCGGGTATGGCGGTGGATCACGGCCGCGGTTGTCCTCGCGCTGCTGGCGGCCGGCGGCGGCTGGTGGTGGCTCGCTCGAAGCACCGGCACGAGTGTCAGCTACGTGACCGAGCCTGCGACGCGGGGCGCCCTCACCGTCACGGTCGTCGCCACCGGCACCGTGCAGCCGACGCGCCAGGTCGAGGTGTCCTCGGAGCTTTCCGGCACGCTCATCGCCGTCGAGGCCGACTACAACGACCGGGTGGAGGCGGGCGCGGTCCTCGCCCGGCTCGACGACACCAAGCTCCGCGCTCAGGTGACGAATGCAGAAGGCGCGCTCATCGCCGCGAGGGCGCGGGTCGATCAGGCGCAGGCGGCCCTGGATCAGGCGCAGTCGAACTACGAGGCACGCGGCGCTCTCGACCGGCTCGGCACCACCTCGCGGCTCGATTTCCTCGGCTACGAAGCGACTTACAAGTCCGCGAGGGCGGCGCTGGAGATCGCGCGGGCGGACGTCACGCTGGCCGAGGCCGCGCTTTCCTCGGTGCGCTCGGACCTCGAGAAGACCGCGATCCGCTCTCCCGTGAAGGGGGTCGTGCTCGACCGGACGGCAGACGCGGGCAAGATCGTCGCCTCCTCGCTCAACGCGCCAACGCTCTTCGTCATCGCCGAGGACCTCGCCGAGATGGAGCTGAGGGTGGACGTGGACGAGGCCGACATCGGCAAGGTCACGGTCGGCAACCCGGCGCGCTTCACGGTCGAGGCCTATCCCGGTCGCGGATTCGACGCGACGATAACCGAAGTGCGCTATGCCCCCGAGACGACCGAGGGCGTGGTGACATACAAGGCGATCCTCGCCGTCGACAACACCGACCTCTCCCTCCGTCCCGGAATGACCGCGACCGCGACGATCAGGGTGGCCGAAGTCGCCGACGCGCTGCAGGTTCCGAACGCCGCCCTGCGCTATGCGCCGCCGCAGGCAGCCGACGACAGAGGCGGCGGCAGCGGGCTTCTCGGTCTGATCATGCCGCGCCGTCCGGGATCGAACGGCGCGGGAACAGCCAGCGGCCGCGCCGTCTGGGTGCTGCGCGACGGCACCCCGGAGGAAGAAGCGGTCGAGACCGGGCAAAGCGACGGCAAGCGCACGGTCATCCTGTCGGGCGGCCTCGTCGAGGGCGACGAGGTCATCACCGACCGGATCGAGGCGAAGTGACATGGCGGCCGCGGGCGAGCCGATCATCGAATTCCGCGGCATCCGGCGCACCTACGGCAGCGGCGAGGCCGAGGTGCGGGCGCTCGACGGGGTGGACCTGACGATCCGGCGGGGCGAGTTCGTCGCCATCATGGGGCCGTCCGGTTCGGGCAAATCGACCGCAATGAACATAATCGGCTTTCTGGACCGGCCGACAACGGGGACCTATCTCTTCGAGGGAAAGGATGTCTCGGCCCTGAACCGCGACCAGCGCGCGCTGATCCGCCGCCACTACCTCGGCTTCGTCTTCCAGGGTTTCAACCTGCTCGCCCGCACCTCCGCGCTGGAGAATGTCGAGCTTCCCCTGATCTACAAGGGGCTCGGCCGCGCCGAGCGCTCGGCCCTGGCCGCCGAGGCGCTGGCCAAGGTGGGGCTTCAGGGCCGCGAGCATCACGATCCGTCGGAGCTTTCCGGCGGCCAGCAGCAGCGCGTGGCCATCGCGCGCGCGCTCGCAGGCGATCCGGTCGTCATCCTTGCCGACGAGCCGACCGGCAACCTAGACACAACCCGCTCGCGCGAGATCATGGAACTGCTCGTCCGGCTGAATCGCGAGGACGGCATCACCATCGTCATGGTCACGCACGAGGAAGACATGGCCGCCCATGCCGGACGGCTCGTCACCTTCATCGACGGCCGCGTCGCCTCCGACCGCGCGATGCCGGCGCGGGAGGCCGCGCAATGATCTGGGAAACCGTCCGCCTCGCGCTGCAGGCGATCCTCAGGAACGCGCTTCGCTCGTTCCTGACCGTGCTCGGCGTCGTCATCGGCGTGGCGGCCGTCATCGCCATGGTCACGATCGGCCAGGGCTCCTCCGACCAGGTGACGGCGAGCGTCGAGAGCCTCGGCACCAACGTGCTCATCCTCCGTCCCGGCCGGGCGATGATGGGGCCGGGCGTGCGCGACGACGCGCCCGAGTTCCGCCTTGCCGACGCCGAGGCGATGAGCACGCTTTCGGTCGTCGCCGCGGCCGCGCCCGTGGCCTCCTCCACCCTCACCGCCGTCTACGGCAATGCCAACGCGACGACGCTCGTCACCGGGACCGGTGCGAGCTACCTCGACGTCTTGAACTGGCCGGTCGTGCGCGGCAGGAGCTTCGCCGACGCCGAGGAACGCTCCGGCGCGGCGGTCTGCCTGATCGGCGAGACGGTGCGCCAGAAGCTTTTCGGCAATACCGATCCGACCGGGGAAGCGATCCGGCTGAAATCGGTTTCCTGCGAGGTCGTCGGCCTTCTGCAGGCCAAGGGCGCCTCCACCTTCGGCCAGGACCAGGACGACACGATCATCGTGCCGATCCGGATGCTGCAGCGGCGGGTGACCGGCACGACCGATGTCTCCTCGATCCGCGTCGCCCTCGCTCCGGGCGTCACCACCGCCCGCGGCATCCGCGAGATCGAGGCGCTGATGCGCGAACGCCGGCGCATCGGCATCGGCGAGGATGACGATTTCTCGGTGACCGACATGGCGGAGATTTCCTCGATGCTGACGGGCATCAACAACGTTCTGGCGGGACTTCTCTCGGCCGTGGCGGCGGTGAGCCTGCTCGTCGGCGGCATCGGCATCATGAACATCATGCTGGTGTCGGTAACCGAACGCACGCGCGAGATCGGCATCCGCCTTGCCGTCGGCGCGCAGGCGCGGCAGGTCATGATGCAGTTCCTGATCGAGGCGGTGGTGCTTTCGCTCATCGGCGGACTCATCGGCATCCTCCTCGGTCTCGCGCTTGCCTATGTCGCCGCGCAACTCATGGCGATCCCGTTCGCGCCGAGCCTTCCCGTCGTCCTGCTCGCCTTCATCTTCTCGGCCTTCGTGGGTGTCGTCTTCGGCTACTTCCCCGCCCGTTCCGCCGCCCGGCTCGACCCGATCGAGGCGCTGCGCTACCAGTGACACCGGTCGGCCCTTGACCGAGATCAAAGGCCCCGTGCCGTCGATCGGCCATCCTGTCCGCCTCAGCCGAGGGAGGTACGCATGTCGGCCCGTGAACAGTCGCTCATCTGGTTCGACAAGGTCGCGCGCGGCGACGTGGCGCTCGTCGGTGGCAAGAACGCATCGCTCGGCGAGATGACCGTGGCGCTGGCGCCGAAGGGCATCCGCGTGCCCGAGGGCTTCGCCACCACCTCCGGCGCCTTCCGCGCCTTCCTTGCCGCGAACCGGCTCGACGCGGTGATCCGCGAGCGCCTCGCCGCGTTCGCCGCCGGAAGGGCCGACCTTGCCGCCACCGGGCGCGCCATCCGCGAGGCCATCGCCGGCGCCGACTGGCCCGAGGCGATGGCCGCCGAGATCCGTGCAGCCTATGGCGAGCTTTCCCGCCGCACCGGGAAGGACAACCCCGCCGTCGCCGTCCGCTCTTCCGCCACGGCCGAGGACCTGCCGGACGCGAGTTTCGCGGGCCAGCAGGAAACGTTCCTGAACGTCGCGGGCGAGGCGGCGCTCCTCGATGCCTGCCGGCGCTGCTTCGCCTCGCTCTATACCGACCGGGCGATCACCTACCGCACGCTGAAGGGCTTCGCGCACGAGAAGGTCGCGCTCTCGGTCGGCGTGCAGCTCATGGTGCGCTCCGACCTCGGCGGCTCGGGTGT